>CAMTPA010000039.1 GCA_947074275.1 uncultured Bacteroides sp. | reverse complement strand
CCCGTTCGGGTGGAGCTGGAGGGAATCGAACCCTCGTCCAAACGAGGAAACCATATGCTTTCTACATGCTTATCTTTGCCTTCGTTTTCGAGCGCAAGCAAGACCAGAGCCACCAACTTGCACCTTATCCTCTAAGTTTTCGTAAGAATCGCGAGGAGAAATTCTTACTATTCCCGATTTTGCTGTACCGCTTTACCAAACGCTTCGGAACAAGAGCTTTTGAGCGATATCTCGTTTCTACCACTTTGGTAGAAATAAAGCTAATCTACTATGATTCGATTAAGCTGCGAGAGCATAATTGTTTTCGCCAGATAAAATTTTGATAACTGAGATTTAAGTGCCAATCACCGACGCACTGCATGCTTACATACCATTTCTGCCCGCTGTCAAATCCAGTCAACCCCTAAATGGAATAATCAATTGATTATTGATGCAAAGATAACCATTCTTTTGTGAATAGCCTCTTTCTGTTTGCAATAATTAAACAAACACGACTACTTTACAGCGAAATAACAACCCATAATGCACGCTTTGTTTTATACCTATACACACCCGGTTTGGCAGATAGCTATATCCCCCTTGGTGAACAGCTCTATCCAGCGCGGTAGACAGCTCGATCCAGCGTACTGGCAAGGCATACCTACCAACCACCTGCCACAAGGCTTGTAGAGGGGGTTTTCAAATGTTCATAGCTATTCCCTAAAATATGAACAGTTGGTTCGCTAAATATGAACATCTATTTTCTCAACTTTAAACAGTTCATTTATCGAGCCTACGATGAGTAACTATGACGGATGAACTTTCCAACCGAAATGATTGTTTCAGATTAAACAACTTTAATGAAACCTGAACCGTGATGGAAGATCAAACGAAAGCTCAGATTACACCTGCTGCACCCAAGAAAACCAGTAAAACCAAAGTGATTGTTCTTATCATCGTTGTCATTGCGGCCATTGTGCTGGCGGTGCTTTGGTGGATAAACTACAACAAGTATGTGACTACCGATGATGCGAATCTCGATTCGTATCGCATTGATGTGGCTTCGCAAGTGAGTGGACGTATATCGCACCTGTTGGTGCAAGAGGGCGACACGGTGAAAGAGGGAGAGCCGCTATTTGAGATAGAGAGTGCCGCAATGCTTTCGCGCAGGATGCAAACCGAAGCACAGTATAGCCAATTGTTGGCTCAACTTGAAGTGGCTAAGATAAGTGCTACCGAGGCTCGAAAAGATTATGAGGTGGCCGTGCTTGCCGAGGGGCTTAGCAAGCAAAATTACGAACGTGCAAAAGCTCAATATGCAGGCGATGCCGTGCCATTGGAAACATTGCAGACAATGGAAGAGAGCTGGAAGACAGCGTGTTTACAAGTGGAAATTGCCAAAAATCGCATCCAATCGTCGCTCGCCACCATCGAGGCCACCAAGCGTTCGGCAGAGGCTGCTTTGGCAAGCGTGGCTACAATGGACACCGACTTATCGTATTACGCCGTCAAGGCTCCTGCCGATGGCGTGATTGGCAAACGTTGGTGTTTGGCTGGCGATATGATTAATGCAGGACAAACGGTGTTCACACTCAACAAGGGTTCGGACATTTGGGTAGCGGTCTATCTTGAAGAGACTAAATTCAGCAACATTCACTTAGGACAAGAGGCTAAGTTTACACTCGATGCGTATAGCAAACTAACTTTTTATGGGCGCATCTATTACATAGGCGACAATGCAGCATCGGAATTTGCGTTGGTGCCCCCCAACAATGCGTCGGGCAACTACACCAAGGTGACGCAACGCATCCCACTAAAAATATCAATTGATAGAGTAGAAGGCGACGACAAGCAAAAAGCCAATATGAAATTGGTTTCGGGCATGTCGGCCGAAGTGCATATCATAAAGAAATAGTGCAAGATGGACAACGTGACCGCACTTACACCCGCCGAATCTCCGAGTTACAAATGGTTCATCTTGGGGAACGTGATGATTTCGACATTTATGGTGGTGCTCGACTCTACGGTAGTGAACACGGCACTCCCCGTAATTATGGGCACATTGGGTGCTTCGATGAACACGGCGGAGTGGATATTGACCGGGTATATGCTATCTATGGCCACGGTGCTATCCACCACAGGATGGCTGTCCAATCGGTTTGGATATAAGAATGTATTTATCGCTTCGCTCATCATTTTCACTTTCGGCTCGTTTATGTCGGGCAACTCCACCACCATTGGTGAGCTGATATTTTGGCGCATCATCGAAGGAGTAGGCGGCGGCCTGTTGATGCCCGTGGGAATGTCTATTGTGACCACGGTGTTTCCGCCAAGCCAAAGAAGCACAGCTCTTGGTTTTTGGGCCATTGCCACGGCTGCCTCGGTATCATTTGGCCCGATGATTGGAGGATATTTAGTGGACAATTTCAACTGGAATTACATTTTCTACGTAAACATCCCGATAGGTATTCTCTGCATCATCGTCACCATTGTGTTGCAGAGACGCTATGCTCACGACGGCAAACTCCAGTTGGATGTGCCGGGGCTAATCACCTCTGCCTTATTCCTACCCGTCTTCCTCTACGGACTGTCGCAAGTGAATGCTTCTACTAACCCCGATGGCTGGAGCAGTCCCACCGTAATGGCTTGTATGTGGATTTCGGCCGTATCATTTATCTTGTTCATCTACTTTGAATTAAATGCTTCTGCCCCATTGATAGACCTGCACCTATTCAAGGATTGGCGGTTCAGCATAGCCAATGTGGTGATATTCATTTTTGCAATAGGGATGTTCGGCAGCACCTTTTTGATACCCCTTTATATGCAGGACAACTTGGGATACTCGGCGTTCGAGGCTGGGTTGGTGTTTCTGCCAGTAGGTTTGGTGCAAGCTTTTGGGTCGCCAGTGGCCGGAAAGATGGCATCCCGAATAGACCCACGTTTCATCATTGTGACGGGGCTCGTAATGCTTGCCACCAGTTTCTTCATCAATAGCACCTTTACTTTGCAAACCGACCGTGCCACCATCGTGTCGAGCCTAATATTAAGAGGAGCAGGAATGGGGATATTGTTTCCGCCTCTGCTGAGCGTGGCATTGGCAAGCATCACACCGCAGCAAATGGCACAAGCCTCAAGTGTCACCAACATCGTGCGCCAAGTAGGTGGCAGCGTGGGAGTGGCTATCTTTACTTTTCTGCTTGCTATCAGGCGAAACTATCACACACAAATCTACTCGGAAGAGATAAACTATACAGGAGAGATGTATCACAACATCACCAATCGCCTTGCCGACTTTTTCGCATCGGTAGGTTCCGATACTTCGGCAAGCGCTATGTCGCAAGCAAAACATTACATTGTGCAATGGCTCAACACCGAAGCTTATATTCGAGGCATTAATGATGACTTCTTTATTGGTGGTATTGTCACCGCTCTTGCCATCATACCAGTGCTTTTCCTTACTAAAAAGAGTGTCAAATGAAATAGGATAGATGCGTTATGAAACTAATAGAAAACATTTTAATAATTGGGGTTCTGATTATCACCAACTGGCAACAAACTGCAAATGGCCAGAACACAACAGATTCGCTATCAATACAAATGGTTGTAGCACGCGCCATAGACCGCTACCCCACAGTGCAGCAAGCACAAGAGGCTGTTGCATCGGCACAAATAAACCGTAAGATGACCGAATCATCTTACTTGCCATCCATATCGGGAGTAGCATCCTACACTTTTATGGATCCTATATCCAAGCTGGATATGAACCATCAAACCATTCATATCCAATCTAAAAACAATAGCAACATTGGGCTTTCGCTCAACCAACTGATTTATGACTTCGGAAAAACTCGTTCGAAAGTAGATGCTGCACGCCTAAACGAAGAGCTGGCAAACCTACAAAAGAGTCAGGTGATGCAAAACTTAACTTTGCAAGCTATCCAAAGCTACTACACCACCGCTTATGCCCGACAGTCTATTGCCGTAAAGGAGAAACAATTGGAGGATTACGCCAGACTGGTGGCACAAACAGAGGTGAAAAAAAACACGGGAGGAGCTACCAATTTCGACTACCTAAACACCAGCTCGGAATACAATGCGGTGAAAACCGCACTCATCGCTCTAAATACCGCCAAAGAGAAACAGTACGTCACACTCAGCATTCTGATAGACACCATCGTGAACGATGATACACGCATCCCATTGACCTTTGAGCGCATACAAGAGGTGCGCACACTAAACGAACTGATACAAACAGCTTTGGACAAACGCATCGAAATGCAAATAATGTATAAGGAGCACGCACTTGCCATAGAACAACGAAAAGCATCCGATCGCGCATACAACCCATCGCTCACCGCTGGCGCATCGGCAGGATTTAAGAACGGATACGAGCCCAACATCAACAGTTTGCGGTTCAATTATTCGGTAGGAGCTACGCTACACGTGCCTATTTACGAAGGTGGTAGACGTGGGAAGCAGCGTGCTTTGGGTGATGTAGAAATACAAAAGGCCCTGACCTCTATCGAACTGGCGAAGAAAGAGATTACCAGCCAAGTAGCCGATAGTTACCTATCGCTTGTATCATCGTGGGCACGCATTGAGCAACTCAACATTCAGCAAGATGTGGCAAACAAAGCTTACGAACAAGCCAAGGTAAACTACACCACAGGGGCAATCACGAACCTGGAGCTACTCACCAGTGCTACCAACGCCACCAACAGCAAACTTTTACTGCTGCAAGAACAAATCAATTATCAGATTTCATATTATGAATTGCTTATAAATATAGGCGAATATGGCATTTATGAAATGTGAGATCCTCACCCTTCATCTAAACAACAATTAACAAGCCCATTAACGATGAATAAAAGAGATTGTGTGTACCTTTGCCTTAGAAAAAATGCAAAAATAAACAAGGACTTCAGTACATTGCGTAAACATCATCAAAGCATAAGACTGAAGCATATAAAAAACAAGAGACTATGTATAGATGGGTTATCGGAATATTAGTAAGCAGTATGGTTTCATCGGGTTGTACACCAAAAGGAGGAGCGGGCAAGCGTGGTTCGGACGAACTGACAATGGTAGTGGGCACCTACACCAACAAGGGCGGAGGCAAGGGTATATACACCTATCGCTTCAATCAAAGCACGGGTGAATGTTCGCCTTTAGACAGCATCGAAGTAGACAATCCTTCTTATCTCACCATATCCGACGACAACCAGTTTGTGTATGCTATCAGTGAACTGAAAGATGAGAAATCGGCTGTACACGCTTTTACTTTCGACAAGCAGACGGGTATATTGAAGCCACTAAATAGCCGCCCCACCATTGGTGGAGGCCCTTGCTATGTGATAAGCGATGGCAAGCGTGTGGTGACAGCCAACTATTATGGTGGAAACGTGTCTACACTCCCCTTGCGCTACGATGGCTCGCTCGACTCTATCAGCGGTCTTTACGAGGGAGAAGCCACGGGGCCACACCCTAAAAGACAAGCGCGCGCCCACGTGCATTGTGTGCGTTTTTCGCCTGATAATAAATATGTATTCGCTACCGATTTTAGTTCAGACCGCTTATTGAAATACGCTGTTCACCCTAAAGACAGTAAACTGGTGCCACTTGCCGACACCATACAGGTAGAAGCTGGTTCAGGGCCACGCCACCTCACCTTCAGCCCCAATGGTAAATACGCTTATGTGATAGGCGAACTTTCGGGCAAGGTGACAGCATTCAGCTACGACGATGGAAGATTGGAGCAGATTCAGTCTATCGTGGCAGATACGTGTCGTGCCGAAGGGAGTGCCGACATTCATCTAAGCCCCGATGGTAGGTATTTGTATGCCAGCAACCGACTGGAGCAAGACGGCATCGCCATTTTCGAGGTGAACCCTGAGAATGGCACACTGGCAAAGGTGGGCTACCAACCCACGGGCATTCATCCACGCAATTTCAACATCACCCCCAACGGTAAGTATCTGTTGGTGGGATGCCGAGATAATAACGTAATTCAGGTATTTGAGCGCAATAGCACCACAGGAACGCTTACGCTAACAAGTGAAATAGAGCTGAACAAACCTGTTTGCGTCAAGTTCGCTCAATAAAAAAGCGACTTCATATCGGTTGCCCCTGCATACTCCTTGAGTAGTGTCTCAATCATTTGCGCAGCTTCGGGCAGTCCTTCCATACCGCCATATCCATTGACGAGTGCCAAAATGTGCTTGGTGTCCAAGCTCATCTTGGTGCGCTCGTGGTCGCTGGTTGGCGTGCCTATACCCCCCAACACATCACGGTAGACAGGCAAACCCTCAATGTTGAGCAGTCCACGCCCGATACCCTCAAACTCTTCTCCAGCTCGTCCGATGCCCAATTCTATCGTATCGCCTACAATCTTATCAGCATCGAAGCCCCCGATGGAGTAGCCCGTGCGCAATGACACGAGGTTAATCAAATCGACCAACGTGTCTATCTGATAAAGCGCAATGCCTCTGAGAAGTCGCCTGCGAAGAGCCTCGGCCGAGGGGCGATAGCGACCGGGGTCTTTCCCACAACGACGGTATGCCTCGCGCGTGGCAGCTATCACTGGCTGACTCTTAATATCTTCTACCTTCGATTCACTTTTCAGCATAGCGTCGAAAGCATCAATTTCTTGCCAAAGTCCTTGGCTATAAGCACTGTTTTGTACAGATGTATAGATAGCCACTCCCTTAAAGTGTGGACAACGTTGCTTAATCTCATCCGAAATTATTAGTTGGAATTTCATATCTTTTTGTGTTCAATTAAAGTCATCGCCTAAAAAAGGATTCTTATAATAGCGTGATGTATCTATTGGAGAAAGATTCCGTTTAAACATCCACCAGCATAATGCCCGAAAGTATTCTGCCCGAAGCAATGCCCAATCGGCGCGCCGAGAAAAACTGCTCGTGGTGTTGATAAGTGCAGATGCCTGCCACTTCTATCTGATTGGGTGGAATACCGAAATTTAATAATTGCTGTCGATTTGCTTCCCACAAGTCGATGTGGTGTTTGCCAGTGACGGAGTTGCGGCACGATATGCTGGGTTCGTAGCCTGCCTCCAAAAAACAGTCATACACTTCATCGCCCACCTCGAACGCTTGCTGCGAAATGCTGGGACCGATACAAGCCACTACATCAAGCGGCTGTGTGCCATAGAGCAATTGCATCTTTTGCAGTGTGAGCAGCGCGATGTGCTGCACCGTGCTTCGCCATCCAGCGTGGACGGCAGCCACCGCTTTATTCATACGGTCGTATAGCAGCAAGGGCACACAGTCGGCAGTAGAGATAGCCAAACAATGATTATGCCGATTGGTGATAAGAGCGTCCACACCTTCGAGCTGCGCCGTTTGTGCAGCGTTGTCCATTGCAGCAAAAGCGTCGTCTATCACCGCTATTTCGCATCCGTGTGTTTGGTGTGGCATCACCAAGCAAGTGCGGTCGTATGGTGTTCCTTCAAATAAACGGTCTTGATTGCGACGCACCGTATGCGGATCATCACCCGAAAAAGGAGAACAGTTGAATGAACCGTAGCCCCCCACTCCATATCCACCTTGTCGTGTGGTGACAAAATGAAAAATGTTGGGATATGAGCCAAGCGACTCATACCCCAACACTCTTTTATCTTCTGAAAGTGAAATCATTTATCTTCCAAATCTTCTTCGTACTCATATTCCCAATCGTCTTCGTCTTCATCATCGTCGTATTCGATTTGGAAATCTTCGTCTTCGCCCATATCCTTGAGTTCTTGTTGCAATCGTGTCACGTCTTTGGGTCGATGCACAATAGCAGGCTCTATGCGGTTACTTTCCTTATTGAGTTCCTCCCAAAGAATATCTTTGAGTTGTTGAATGCCCAATCCGGTAATCGACGAGATGAACACATACGGGATGCCTTCGGGCAAAGTCGGTATGATTTCATCAATCAACTCTTGGTCGAGCATATCACTCTTAGTAATAGCAAGCACTCGTTGTTTGTCAAGCATATCGGGGTTGAACGTGCGAAGTTCATTGAGCAATATTTCATACTCCTTGCGTATATCATCGCTATCGGCAGGCACCATAAACAGCAACAATGAGTTGCGTTCTATATGGCGTAGGAAACGAAGTCCAAGACCTTTGCCTTGGCTGGCTCCCTCGATAATACCGGGTATATCCGCCATCACAAACGAACGGTTGTCGCGATATGAAATGATGCCCAAATTGGGTTCGAGCGTAGTAAATGGATAGTCGGCGATTTTGGGTTTTGCGGCAGAGATAGTTGATAGTAAGGTAGATTTACCAGCGTTGGGAAATCCTACCAAACCTACATCCGCCAATAGCTTCAACTCCATAATCACCGTCATCTCTTGCATTGGTTCGCCCGGTTGCGCAAATCGTGGTGCTTGGCGAGTAGCCGTTTTGAAGTGGCAGTTGCCCAAGCCTCCTCGTCCTCCTTTAAGAAGCACCACTTCTTGTCCATCTTCGGTTACGTCGCAAATATACTCACCCGTTTCGGCATTGTAAACCACCGTGCCACAAGGCACTTCGATAATCTTATCTTCGCCAGCCTTGCCAAAACTACGGCTCTTACTGCCCGACTCACCGTGTCCTGCGAAAATATGTCGCTCGAACTTCAGGTGAAGAAGTGTCCAATAATTCCGGTTTCCTCGTAAGATAACACTGCCTCCTCGTCCTCCGTCGCCCCCATCGGGTCCGCCATTGGGGCAATACTTCTCACGCCTCATGTGCGTAGAGCCTCGTCCACCCTTTCCTGAGCGGCAATATATCTTTACATAATCAACAAAATTCGATTCAGCCATATCTTTTTAAATTCTTTCTGATTTCAATTATTTAACCGCATCAATTGCTGTACAGATGTCAGCAAAGATAGTATCCATCGACCCAAGGCCGTTGATGTGTTGGTATTTACCTTCTGTCTTATACCAATCAATCAGTGGAGAAGTTTGTGAGTGATATACGTGAAGACGTTTTTTAATAGTCTCTTCATTATCATCTGCACGACCAGAGTCTTGACCACGCTTGATAAGACGTGTCATCAATTCATCTTCAGGCACATCCAAGTCGAGCATTATTGAAATATCTTGTCCACGTTCTTCCAACATTTTCTTTAATGCTTCGGCCTGTGCTATTGTTCGTGGAAAACCATCGAAAATCACACCTTTGCTATCTTGGAAGCTATCAAAAACGCTTGCCAAAATATCAATCATTAACGCATCAGGAATCAACTGACCTTGATCGATGAAGCCTTTTGCTGTTTTACCAAGCTCTGTGCCATTTTTAATTTCAGCACGAAGCACATCACCTGTCGAAATGTGATTGATACCATATTTTTCTACAATACGTTCGCTCTGTGTTCCTTTGCCTGAGCCTGGAGCACCAAAAATTACAATGTTCAACATCTTTAGTTTACTTGTTTCTGTTATGAATCGCCTCACATAAAAGAGAAAGAGATTCGTTATTAATATTTGTATTTGGATTAGTCTATTACTGTATAAATATCTGGATAATTACGTCCAAAACCATCGTAGTCAAGCCCATATCCCACGATAAAGTCGTTAGGTATGCTCATTGCTACATACTGAATATCAAGCTCGACTTTCAGCTTATCGGGTTTTAGCAAAAGAGAGGCTATCAGTACTTTTTCGGGATTGTGTAAGGCTATCGACTCTAACAAATGCTGCATCGTGAGGCCTGTATCTACAATGTCTTCTATAATCACGACTGTGCGACCTGTCAAATCTGCGTTTAGGCCAATCATTTCTTTAATCGTCCCTGTCGATGAAGTACCCTCATAAGAAGCCAGTTTCACAAAAGAGACCTCGCACGGGATAGTGATATGTTTCAATAAATCGGCAGTAAACATAAATGCACCATTTAACACACTTAAAAACAAAGGGTTCTTACCTATCAGGTCTTTGTTTATTTCATTCGCTACACGCGCCACTTCAGCCTGTATCGTTTCAGCCTCAATAGAGACTTTAAATTGCTTATCTTTAATTTGAATGGTATCCATAACCTCTTGTTTATAAAAAGTTGGTCGCAAAATTACGGCTTTTGCCTCGTAATCACAACGTTTGATATAAAACAAATTGATTTAATTATTTTTTTTCACAGATGAAACCTTTACGATAGATTAACAGAAACACGATATATAGATTTATAAACATATTAGAACATAAAAACTATTTTAGCATTCAATATCGGGCAAGGTATTCTCCATTTGGTAGCAAGGCCTTGCCAGCGTGGTAGGTAGGCCTATCCACCGCGGTAGATAGGCCTACCTACCAAACCAAGTATATATACCCACAAAACGGAGAGAATGTTTACCCTTTTTTCAGCTCGGCCAATAGCCCAGAACAGGCATCTTCGAGCACATCGAGCACATATTCAAAACCCTCCGAACCGCCGTAGTAGGGGTCGGGCACGTGGTCGGCAGGCATCGTGCGGCAATAATCGGTCATTCGCCCTATTTTTTTTAATACCTCCACGGAGGGTGCTTTGTCGCGCAGGTCGTCGATGTTGCGATCATCCATACCGAGAATGAGGTCGAACTTCTCGAAATCGTCCGAACGGACGGGTCGTGAGCGGTGTACCAAGTTGTAGCCTCGCTTGGCTGCGTGGGCACGCATACGGCTATCGGGCAGCTCGCCTTGATGGTAGGACAAGATACCTGCCGAGTCTATTTCTACTTCGCCTTCCATACCAGCCTCGTGCAGTAGGTGGCGCATCACTCCTTCTGCCGTAGACGAACGGCAGATGTTTCCTAAGCATACAAATAAAATCTTCTTCATAATTACATTGGGTCTACATCGTAATACACTATCAGCGACTTGAATTGTGGGTCTTCTACCATCTCTTTCTGAATTTGCAAAAGACGTTGGCGAACTTCGCCCATCGAAGCGTTGTTTTCTATTTTGAGTACTATTTTTTTTATAAACAGTGTTTGAATACGGGCAACGGGTGGCTTATCGGGGCCTAACACACGATTGGAAAACACAATACGCAACTTGGCCGACATCGCATCCGCCATTTTTTCGAGCAACGCTTCGTTGCGATGTTTGAGGTAGACATATACCAAACGGTAGAAAGGTGGGTAACGAAACATTTGTCTTTCAGCAAGCTGACCTGCCACCATCTCATCGTAGCTATTTGCCATCACCTGATGAATAATGGGATGGTCGATGCTGCGTGTTTGCAATATCACTTTGCCTTGCTTGTTTTTTCGTCCTGCTCGCCCTGCCACTTGTGCCATCAGCTGAAAAGCACGTTCGTAGGCACGGAAGTCGGGATAATTGAGCATCGTGTCGGCATTGAGAATGCCCACCACACTGACGTGGTCAAAGTCCAACCCCTTCGACACCATTTGTGTGCCAATTAGTATATCGGTTTTTCCTTGTTCAAAGTCGATGATTATCTTTTCGTAGGCGGTGCGTGTGCGCGTGGTGTCCAAGTCCATCCGAGCCACAGAAGCTTCGGGAAAGAGTATTTTCACATCGTCCTCTATCTTCTCGGTGCCGAAACCACGGTTCACAATATCGGTGCCCTCGCAAGCCGGACACGAGCGTGGCAAGGCATAGGTATAGCCACAGTAATGACAGGTGAGCTGGTTGATGCCCTTGTGGTAGGTGAGGCTGACATCGCAATTCTTGCATTTGGGCACCCATCCACAGGTGCGGCACTCTATCATCGGCGCAAAGCCACGGCGATTTTGAAACAAAATGACCTGCTCTTTATTGTCGAGCGACTGGCGAATGTTTTCGACAAGCAAAGGCGAAAACTGCCCCACCATCCGTTTTTTGCGATGCAACTCTTTTATATCCACAGGGATGATTTCGGGAAGCTTTATATCTTTGTAACGCTCTTTCAGCTCCACCAAGCCATATTTGCCCGTGGTGGCGTTGTACCAGCTTTCGATAGAGGGGGTAGCCGTACCCAACAGCACTTTGGCCTCAACCATACCTGCCAACACGATGGCGGCATTGCGTGCGTGATAGCGGGGTGCGGGGTCTTGCTGCTTGTAGGTGTTTTCGTGCTCCTCGTCTATGAGGATAAGCCCCAAGTTGCGAAATGGCAAAAAGATGGAAGAACGCACTCCCAAAATAATATCATAAGGTCTATCGCTCAGTTGTTTTTGCCACATCTCCACACGCTCGGCATCGGGGAACTTAGAGTGATATACCCCCAACTTGCTACCGAAGGCACGTTTCAGTCGTTCGGTAATTTGAGTGGTTAGCGCAATCTCAGGCAAAAGATAAAGCACTTGTTTCCCTTTGCGCAATGCCTCTTCGATGAGGTGGATGTATATCTCGGTTTTTCCGCTGGAGGTGACCCCGTGTAGCAAGCACACATTTTTAGACTGAAAGCTTTGTGTAATCTGCTCGAAAGCACTCTGCTGTGCCGGGTTCAATGGGTTCATACGTAGTTGCTCGGCCACTTCCACGCCATCGAGCCTGCCCACCTCGTGATAGTAAACGTGTAGTATCTTTTTATCTACCAGCCCATTGAGGGCAGCAGCCGTGGCATTGGTGGCTTGCAACAGTTCTCGTTTCGACACCTCTTTCAAAGCTTTTCCGCTCAATGCCCCCGACATCTCGAGGTATTTCATCAAGAGGTCTTGCTGCTTTGGAGCACGTGCCAGCATATCTATCAGGATGTTGAGCTGCTTCTCGTTCACCTCACCACAAAAGCGAACTCGTGCTTCGAGACGGGGTTTGTAGGTGCGCTTCAGCTCTTCTTTCACAAAAATCGCCTCTTTGTCTAAGAGTTGCTTCACCACCGAAAGTATGTTTTTCAGCCCACTCTCTTTTTCGAGTTTGGTGACCGACTGCACGGCATCATTGGACAGCAGATCGAGTACCTGCTGCTCGCGTGCCGACAGGGGTTCTTGTGCTTCAAAGTCGGGGTTATACTCCACAATCGTCTCGCTCTCAAGCTTCAAGCCCGAAGGCAGCGCAGCCTTGTACACATCGCCTTGTGTGCAGAGGTAGTATTCGGCAATCCACTTCCAAAACTTAAACTGCACGGGCAGCAAGATGGGCGACGCATCGAGCACAGCCGTCACCTCCTTCACCTCGTACTGAGTAGGAGCACAATAATGCACATTATACACAATAGCGGTATAGTACTTCTTCTTCCCGAAAGGCACTATCACCCTGCACCCCGACTGCACATCATCGGCAAAGTCTGCGGGCAGCGAGTAGGTGAAATAGCTGGGCAGGGGCAAGGGCAATATTACGTCTACATACTTTTTCATTGATGGGCAAAGATACGCAAAAGAGCATAAAGAGTTCAAAAATCAACTGTTTATTGCTGACCTGCCAAGTGTGCATAGTTATCGCGCAATGTATGAACAGTTGGGAGGTGATATGTGAATAAAAAAAGAGGCCCACAATAATTTGTGAACCTCTTTCGCATTTTGTCTGCTTTAAAGGACTACTTAAAACAAGTATGCAGCAGAAAACTGCCACGTTTTGGTGCGATAGTCGTCGTAGTTTTTAAACACGCCATTTACCACCTCGCCAAAGCCTACTTCGCCCGATTTGCCTAAAGGAATATTGTAATTGATACCAAGCTGAATGTGTTTGATTAACTTCACACCAGCACCCACATTGATGCCTACCGTTGCTTTTTCTTTTTTGTAGAATTTGTTTCCTCCCTTAAAATCGAAATAGAAATCGGGACCAGCCGCTACGAATATACCCAAGATATTGCCCAAGCCAATGGTATATTTCAAGTTGATAGGAATATCAAGACCTGTTTGTTTCACACCGCTATTGTTGGCCTTAATGCCTCTTTGAGAGAATAGCAACGCTCCGTCTACTCCCAAACCGATGATGGGGATAGTGAAATCGACCATAGGGCCAACAAAGAAACCTGCCATATTATCGGAAGCAAAAATACCATCATCGTATTTCACTTTCGATACATTCACACCACCTTTTACACCAAATTGAAGTTGCGCTTGTGCTGGAAGTGCCATAAAAGCACAAACAACCAGTAATAATGCACTTACGAGTTTTTTCATTCTTAAATATTATATGATTAATTACGGCACAAAGATAGGAATAAGCTGCAAAGTGTGTATATATTTACTTAAAATTATAGTATGAGAACAGTTGATGAACTGACAACTAAAAAAAAGACCTGCAAAATGAATTACAGGTCTTTTATTCTATTTCAGATTGTTTTTATCAGAACAAATAAGCTGCCGATATTTGCCAAGTCTTGGTTTTGTACTTATCGGAGAAAACAGCGTTTACGCCATCTTTAAATTTCACATCACCCGATTTACCCAATGGAATGTTGTAGTTGGCACCCACTTGAAGATGCTTGAACAGCTTCACACCCAGACCTACATTCACGCCAATCATCGCTTTGCGCTTGTCTACAATGCCATCATCTCCTTTGAAGTTGAAGAAGAAATTGGGACCAGCAGCAACATATACGCCCAACATACTACCCAAACCAATGGTGTATTTTAAGTTGACAGGAATGTCTAAACCAGCTTGCTTGAAGTTGTTATCGTGCGATTTCACACCACGTTGGTCGTAAAGTAAGGCTGCATCTACACCCAATCCCAAAGGAAGAGCAAGTTCGGCCATCGGACCAATGAAGAAACCACCCATATTTTCGGAAGCAAACAAGTCTTTATTGAATGACACTTTCGATACGTTGGCACCGCCTTTGATACCCCACTTCAACTGTGCTTGCGCTGGAATTGCTACAAATGCACAAAGAACTAACAATACACTTACAATTTTTTTCATACTATGAATATGTTTAATTACGCTGCAAATATATTAAATAATCTTTCAAACAATATATATTAGCTTAAAATTGTTTAGCGACGCTCGCGACGCACCGATGCTTTTGGTGCAGAAGAGCCACTGGAACGTGAGGAACTGCTTGACTGACGAACGGAGCTATCGCGCCCTTTTTTCTTGGAGTTCACCTTGGGCTGACTTATCTCAACTTCTTGCGTGGGAGTAGCCTCAACAGCATCTCCTTCGGTAGCAGTCGCTGTTTTTGCTTTTGCCGATTTCTTCGCTGGAGCAGGATTGGCAGCAGCTGCTGCTTTTTCGGCTGCAGCTTTCTCGGCAGCAATCAAGTCGGGTCCATATAGGTTTCGTTCAAACTGAACCAGTTCGCCTTCGATGCGTTGCTGCTCGTTCACAAGTGCAGAGTCTGTATCGCAATATTGAGCCAAAGCCAAGTTGCGCAAGTTGGTGGTTTTATAAATATCGCCTTTGTATCGCTTGGTAGTAAAATAGTCGTTCATACTGCTATTGGTGGCGTGGTTGTAGTCGCTCGCCATCACAGGGGCATTGCTCAAGTGGGTAGCAAGGTCTTGATAGTTGACCCAAAACATAGGCAACTTCACACGATCCATACTGAAATCTTCGGCACGATGAAGCACGGGACAAATTGCGGTAATTTTAGACCCAAACGAAGAGGTGCGATGGTCGTAAAACCAAACCTCTTTTATAAAATAGCTCAGAACATCCGCCGACGGCACATCGCTATTGTCTACCATCAGCACACTGTCTTTGCGGTTTTTCAATTTCTTTTGCTCGTAGTAGATGCCGAAGCGGTCGAGCACATCTTTTAGATTCACCTCTTTATCGGGCGTAAAACGCTCCACACCATCGAGCTGATACTCGTAAACGGGAATCTGACGTGTGGCAAGAAGCTTGAATATAAGCGAAAAGAGATTCATACGGTCGCCCATCGGCTCTACTGGATAGTAGAGTGCGCCATTGTCGCCTTGTGTCAGGTCGAGCGTACGATATATTTCGCGTGTCCACATCACATCGGTTGGCACTTCGCTTGCTCCCGGATAGCGCGTCTGAGCACGAACCGAAAGTTCGCTATTGGCCGAACGGTTGTCGGCTTGCGCAGCGCGCGAACTGGGTTGCGAGCATACTGGCAACACGGTTGTCAGCACGATTATTCCAAATGCTATGAATGCTTTCTGTTTCATCATTGCTATATGTAATACGTTTATCTTATTTATCAGTTTACAATCACCTCCAGCGTGGTGGGCAATACACGTTCCACTCCATCGGGGCCTTTGGCACGAACACGCGAGATGTAGAAACGCTTGCCACGCGACAATCGGCGGAACATATCTTTTTGTCTCGACGAGAAGTTGGCTCCCGAAGAGATTTCGGGCACAGCATTGCCCATATTGTCGAAAAATACCGTTTCAAATCCTAATACTTGAAAATTGATGTTGAGCAACCCGTCGTCGATAGCCGCTACAATGCCATCGGTGTTCATCAATGCAGCTTTGGATAGCCCTGCCCCACCTCGATAACGCTTCACATTGCCTTGTGCATCTTGGTATTCGATAAATGGCGAGGGGTCGGGCAAAGCACGTACTTGGTAGGCATATTCACCCATCACCTGACTACGACCGTCCATATTGGCAGTAACCCGTATCACAGCTGGCTGGCCAATTGATGTAGGAGTTGCCACATAGCCTCCACTAACAGCTTTGAGCGTGCCGTTGCCATTGACAATGCTGGCTTGCACCTGTCCGTTGGCCACACCGGGCACCGAAATGCTAATAGGGTTGTCGTATCCGGCATAGAGCACATTCATCAAAGTGGCCGATACGGTTGCCGAGGGTTCTATCACTGTGTATTTTTGTGAGAAGTCACGACGCAGCATCTCTCCATCAGCCTGCGGCAGCTCCATATAGCCGTTGAGGGTAAACTCTCCTATGGAGTTGCACACGGTTTCGTATACGCCGTGCGCTGCATCAGGCAGTTGTTTGTCGCCAATATAAATAGCAGGGCGTTGAGTAGAATCGACGGCCGCCAAAATGATTTGAGCGTTCAGTTTTCCACCACGCACAATGTATTGCGAATTGGGAATCACGTAAGCGTTTATTTGGTTCACACGCAAATCGCCTATATCAATGTCTTTGGTGAGTGAGTGAAACACTTCGCCTTCGGCATATCGAATGTCGCTTTGCAGCTTGGTGAGAAGAGTAGCAGCAGCGGCAGCCGGTGTACCCTCAAACAAGCGTGGGATGTTGAGCGTCAAGTTATCTTCAATTATCTTTTTCTGAACAGGATTGTCGATAAGCGAAACCACCTCTTCTTTGAATTGGTTGATTTGCTCGTCCAATTCTGCCCCTTTCCCCGTGCGTGGCGAAAACATCACAAAAGACGAGACTTCCAAATCGTCTTGCTTCGCCTTGTTGATACGAGCTTTCAGGTCGCCTACAAACAAATAGAGCGAATCAGATTTCTCTTTGATGCTTTGCGCTTTTTCGTACCACGGCCCCACCTTCTCGGGGTTGTTTTTCATCGCTTGCGCAAGTGCATCGTAGAGGGCGATGTTTTGCTCCGACGCATTGTAGGTGCTCCGCACCAAACTTTCGTCTACCAGCGTAAAACCACGCAACACATCGGATGATACATTGAGTGCCAACATAGCCATTAGCACAATGTACATCAGATTAATCATTTTCTGACGTGGTGTTTGACTTCCAAAACTCATAAACTCTCCCTTTCTTATTTATTGGATGCAGTCATCGCTTGTAGCATACGAGCATATACTTCGTTCAACTCTTCTATCTGGCGCGCCATACGTCGGGTTTGTTCGTGTACCTGATCGATGGTGGTGATTTGCGTGCTGGCACTACGCAGCTGCATTTCGTATATGGCATTGATACCTGCCAAGTTTTTTGCCAAAGCTTGCATTTGTTCCGAGTCTTGAGCGATGTTTTGTGTTTGCTCGGTGCAACGTGCCAACATAGCAGTCATTGCTTTCAGTTGAGCCATATACTCGGTGGTGGCCAGTTCCATCTCGGGCGTAACGGACGGTGCGGTAACAGTTTGCTGCACAGGCGGCGCAATAGACTGTTGAGGATAAGGTTGGTGTCCCATTGCCGTATGTGGTGGCATAGGTTGCACCATTGCATTGGGATATACTTGTTGCTGAGCAGCTACTTGTTGTGCTACCGGGTTGCAAGTGCCCGTTGTGAGATTGCATTCTGTCGAAGCATTCATCGGCGTAGAATCGAAGAAACTATTGTCTTGCGGAAAGATAGACGAAGGTTCTTTATCGCGCTTCACTCCCGAAAGGTCGAAAGCCGACACGAAGAATATCAAAACCTCAGTACCCATACCCACACACAAAGCGATGTTGGCACCGGGCAAGTGAATGAGTTTAAACAACGCACCCATTAGCACCACCGAGGCTCCCCAGTTGTAAGCGTAGTTCAACACGGTTTGTCCTTTAGGAGTAGACATCACATCCTGCAACTTCTGGCGCAGGCTTCGTTTATTTTCTCTATTAGCCATTTTACTTTCCTTTTTTATTGTAACCAACCTGAGTACGTACACAACGGAAGCCTACATACGACCGTTGTTCATTTTGATATTCGTAAGTGCGCGAATCGGCACGAATAAAAGCGTTCACATCTTTCCACGAACCGCCACGCACCACTTTCTTCTTCATCCGGTAAGGGTCTTCTTGTGCGGCGTTGTATTGTAAGTCGGGGTTCATATCATTCATCGACATCACACCCGATTCGGTGTAGACTGTCGAGGTCCATTCTGCCACATTCCCAGCCATATCATACAATCCGTTGGCATTGGGTGCATAAGCTCCTATGCGTGTGGTAATTAAGTTGCCATCTTGTGTATAATCACCCTTACCTGGTTTGTAGTTGGCTTTATAGCAACCCCTGTCGTCTTTAGAAGATTCTTCATCCCACGGGTATTTGTTGCCATCGCGTCCGCGCGCTGCAAATTCCCATTCAGCTTCGGAGGGTAGGCGATAACGTTGGATGTATCGAGCCTGTCCTTTTAGCCCAGCGAGCAAGTAGTTGGTGCGCCACGCACAAAATGCGTTGGCTTGCTCCCAGCTTACACCCACTACGGGATGATCGTTGTAAGCTGGATGATTCATATACAAGCGCATATACGATTCGTGGTTTGCATTCGGAAAATCGTTCACCCAGCAAGTTGTGTCGGGATATACATTGACGATGTAGCTATTCAAGAAATCCCACTCGCTGGATAGCGGACGAGTGATGGTGCGATTAACGATACGTCCTTCATCGTCGATGTAGGCGGTATCTTTTGAAATCATTATCACTTCATCGTGGTCTACTTCTATGTCGGTATTCTTATTCCGACGGCGTGGATCCAGTTGATGACGGCGTTTGGCAGCCTCCACATAGTCGAATATCTCGTAATAGTAGTTCAATTGCTCAGGGTCGAGGGTCACATCACCCGTCACAGGGTGCGTGCGGTAAACACTCTGAATAGCCATCTCTTCATCTTCGGTCGCTTTTTTCCACGGAATAGGGCGCGCCCAGTTCAGATAGGGCTTTATCGGATTGCCCTCGCGGTCTTCTTCTATTTTATAGATCTCGTTGCCACCATAAGCAGGGTCGGCAAGTCGTTCGCGGATAATCGAGTCGCGCACCCAGTTGACAAACTGTTTGTATTGCGCCACCGACACTTCGTTTTCGTCCATCCAAAAAGACTCTACCGAGATTTCTTTGGAAGGAACGTGTACTCCCCAAAGTGAGTCCTGCTCATCGGGTCCCATTTTTATCGAACCACGTTTTATTAGCACCATTCCATAAGGCGTAGGCTCATTCCAAGCCACTGCTCTTTGGCCAATCACTTCGCCACCGGGTGCGCTGGAAGCTCCTCCAACCATCTTTCCCATACACGAAGATAGCAAGACCATCAACAATACTACGATTATACAGTTTTTACTACTCATCCTTTTTTTGATTCTCAATTATAAGATTCTTATACTCTTATGTTTATTCTTACTTTTCTTAAACAAGTTTATATCCATCGCATAGCTCACCACCAAGTCGTGCGAGCCGTGCCCTATACCAATCTGAGAGGTGTACATCTCATAAGAATAGCCCACCGTCACCGATTTGATATTTGCCCCAATGCTGATAGTCACAGAGGTAGCAGGCGAGTAGGTAAGCCCAGCCGAAAACCTCTTTTCTTGATAGGTATAAAATACCCGTCCAGTCAAATCGAGCCGCGCCGAATTGAAGTCAGTCTGCAACATCAAAGATGGCTGTACTGAAATTAACGGATTGCGTGTTTGAATATTGTATCCTCCTGTAAAATAAAGCATAGGGTCTATGGTTATCCCACTTGTTTCGCCATTTTCGGTAGAGCTAAATTCGAGTGCGGGGCTCGTGAGGTGCTGCATCGAGATGCCGACATAAAACGAAGGATGCGAGTAGAATCCACCGATGCCCAAATCAAGCCCCGTGCCACTCTCTTGCGTGGTGGGAAATGCTGGGTCGCTATCCGAATTGCCCCCTAAATCGACACCATTGGGGTCGAACGAAACATTGATAATCCCGGCTTGCAGCCCTATACCCAGAGTTCCTTTCTTTATCTTCATCTTATACGAATATTGCAACCAAAAGCGTTGGTTGCGGAAAAGTCCTATTGCATCGTTGAAGAAACCAGCTCCTACTCCTTGTTTTTTATTGAATAGCGTAAAAGGCATATCGGCACCAAAATACATTGTGCGCGGTGCTCGGGTGAAGCCTGCCAATTGCATAGAGTAAGTGCCATAGATGTTTAGTTTGTCGGTTTGCCCTGCCCAAGCTGGGTTGTAGTAGCCTTTTATGTCCCAATATTGATTGAAGTGTACATCAAATTGCGCCCTCGCTCTTTGCGTGACAAACAAGAAAGACAATGCAACTACAAGTATGGATAAAAACCGATTCATATTGGTATAATGAACTACAAAAACGATAAAAAATTGTGTTTGCTCCTTAAATTATCATCGCATCGACACATTCACAATAGCAATAAAAACAAAAATGGATGAGCATTGCCCATCCATCAAAAAGCCTTTATCAAAAGCCTGTAATTTCTTTAGTATTCTTCTTCATTGAAAAAGAAATCCTCTTTACTTGGGTAGTCTGGCCAAATATCTTCGATACTTTCATAGACTTCACCTTCATCTTCCATCTCTTGCAGATTTTCTATTACTTCGAGTGGTGACCCCGAACGCATAGCAAAATCGATTAGTTCGTCCTTAGTAGCAGGCCAAGGAGCATCCTCGAGTTTTGACGCCAATTCCAATGTCCAATACATAAGCAATCAGTATTTAATTTGTGAATACAGAGTTTGACTGTTAATTTTCCGCAAAAGTATAATAATTTATATCATTTGCAAGTATTATTCCAAAATAATTCATCTTTTCCTGCTTCAAAATTGATTTTTCGACACAAAACGAAGAAATAATCTGATAATCGGTTCATAAAAGCCAGCAATTCATTGGAAATCTGATAATCGGCCACCAAGTTCAAAATGCGTCTTTCGGCTCGCCTACACACGGTGCGACACACGTGCGACACGCCAGCTCCTCGCTCACCACCGGGAATCACAAAAGCGTGAAGCGGAGGCAGTATGTTGTCTACTTTGTCTATCTCTTGTTCTATCATTGCCACATCGTCTTGCGAAATAAGACAGGAATCGGACAAATCGGTTTTTCCTTGGTCGGTAGCCAGATAAGCTCCCACCGAAAAGAGTTTGTTTTGCACTTTTTGCAAGAATGCAATATCGGTATCTACTTCGAGATAAGAGACAAGTAGCCCCACAAAAGAGTTCAACTCATCAATTGTACCATAGGCCTCAAGGCGATCGTCTGCCTTCGACACGCGTGTGCCACCAATCAGTGCCGTGGTGCCAGCATCGCCAGTTTTGGTGTAAACAATACTTTTTTTCATAATGGTATTATACTTAATCTGTTTTTTAGGGTTAACACACAACGGCGGTTAGAAGTTGACAAGATAGTGCTGTTTTATCTTTGTTCTATCAAAAAAAAGAATCCCCACATCATACAAGTCGAAGGTGATGCCTACTCGGTCGTCTTTCGTCAACCCTCGCCAGCACTGCTTCATTTTGTAAGAGCGATGTATGCCTTTTATCACACACACACCATCGGCAGGTATCTTATCTGCCAATCTGTCGAATGTATCGGCCACCTGCATGGGATTGCTTTCATTGTGTATATACAAAAAGTCGATTGCCAAAAGCTGACTGCAAACAGAGAGAGTTGATGTATCGTCGACACAGAAGCTCGCCTTTTTCATCCCTGCTTGCAGATAGAGAGAAGAGGAAGAGGCTTTTCCACACTCCACTATTACTTGTGGCTGAAAGCGATTGGCCAAACGAAACAGCAGACGATTCACTTTGGTGGAAACGTCATTCCAGCCACGTGGCTGTGTGTGTTTTTGCTCGTTCACCACTTTGCAAAGCTCCCGATAGGCATAGTAATGTTCTTTTTCGTATATCACGTGCGTTATCAGGTTGAAAGCGAAGGGCGAGTGTACACCATAGCCACACCGACACCTGAAGCGACTAAGCCAAATAAAAGGACGCTTTAACGCAAGAAGAGAATCACCCATTTTGTTCTTTTGATTATTGAAAACGAAAGTGCAAATAAAAAACCTTTTGAGCGAAACTCCAATCTTTTCTTATTCTAATTTCTGCTTGTCGCTCCAATTCGTCCAAAAGCCTATACAAACAGTTCTTTCGTATCGACCTATTGCAGAATGACAAAGGAGAGTAAACATCATTCAACGATGCCTACTCTCCTCGGTCTATTCTATTTTAATGAAATGATATATTAAAATCCCACTTTGTAGGTTCTAACCTTGTTTTGACTACTGATTCGAATAATGTATATGTTCTTGCCCAAAGCTGAAGCATTGACGGTGTTGGTTCCGCCAGCCGAGATGAGAAGCATTCCATTTTGACTGAAGATAGAGATGTTGCTCACATCCTCGCCATATACACGCACCACTCCGTCGAACACGTCGAACGCAAACTCGCTGGTTGTTACCGCTTCATCGAAACCTGTGCCACCATCGGCCACTGCGCTAAACTCACCGCTATTGATGTTGAAAGTCACCTTGTAAGTGCCCGGATTGGTAGTGACGCATCCTTCGCTGCCAGCCTCCAATGTGCCAAGCGTGGTGTGTTCTGTTGTGTTGCCACCGGGGTTGCCCCACGAGCCAATTAAACCAAGTCCTTCGTATATTCTCCAGTAGCACACTGCGTCGTTGTCGGCAGCTTTTAGTTCTACTGTTCCTTGATATTCGCCATCATTGCCAGTAGGCAAAAGTTCGCCCGAAGCATCGTTGAAATCCCAGTTGTTGTTATTGCCTATCACATACACTTGGTTTGGTTTGCCTTTTATGTATCCTTCAATAAGAATAGTGGCACTTCCATCTTCGGCTATCGTAAGAGTTATTTCCGAACAGAAGTAAGTATTATCAAGCTGCAAATTGGCACTTCCCGCAGCCAAACTGCACGTTTTGCCTACCGCAAACTCTTCTTCGGCTGCAATACCATAATCATATATTCCCCATGTGCTATCGGCTATTTTAAACTGACCCGAAAGTTCTTTATTGAACAGTTTGTACACGCCATTTCCTTCGTCTACAAATTCCCATTCAGGAAGCGCACCCCATTCATTCACATCACCACGCAAGAAAATGCCCGATGTTGGCTCTGCCGTTCCTTCGAGTTTGAGTGTTATAGGAACATCGGCAGTAAGGACGAGCGTTATTTTAGAACATTGAAGAGTGCCCGAACAAGACAGGTTGTCGCCATTGTGAACAAGCGTGTAGACTTCGTCTAAAGACACAGAAGCAGAAGCACCGTAGTTGTGAGTGCCCCAGTCGGCATCGGCTATCTTAAACTGACCCGAAAGCTCTTTGTTTGCCAAAGTGTACACTCCTTCGCCTTCATCAACAAACTCCCATTCGGGAAGCGCAGCCCATCCGTTTACTTCGCCACGCAAGAAGATACCAGACATCACGGCTGAAGCACCTTCCAATTTCAAGGTGGCGTTGCCATCGGCATCGAGCGTAAAGATAATTTTTGCGCATTGAAGGGTTTCGCTGCAAGAGAGGTTGTTTCCATTGTAGGCAAGCGCGTAGGTTTCGCCCAAAGACACAGATGTAGAAGCACCGTAGTTGCAAGTGCCCCAACTGCTATCGGCCACTTTAAATTCGCCCGAAAGCTCTTTGTCCGAGAGGGTGTAAACCCCGTTTCCTTCGTCCACAAATTCCCATTCGGGAAGTGCATCCCATCCGCTTACTTCACCACGCAAGAAGATACCAGAACTGGCATAGGTAGGCAACGCAAAAACAAGCGTCAACACACAAAGAAGTAGTTGTTTCATTTTCATAAGCATC
This sequence comes from uncultured Bacteroides sp., assembly GCA_947074275.1. Classification (GTDB taxonomy): domain Bacteria; phylum Bacteroidota; class Bacteroidia; order Bacteroidales; family Bacteroidaceae; genus Bacteroides. The sequence continues at coordinate 8,001 of CAMTPA010000039.1, read as the reverse complement.
ATCATTTAAGTTAGTATATAGGTATTAAAAATAGAGACTCAGGTTTAGAGTATCAAAATTATATTTTTTTATTGAAAAAACGAAATAAAACAAATCATTTTTTTCATCAACCCACTTCTACTCTTAGAGAATGACTCGCTAAAAAGAGAACCCACTAAACCATTGTTAATCAAAACAGTCACATCAACCGCCGAAAATGGATGCTAATTCCACCTCATTGGCCGATGTGACTATTTTTTAACCAACCCTTATTTTTCTACTCTTTTAAAACTGTCTACTTTGTTCACTTAGATAGTATCATAATCTTTTCGGCACCTACAAGGTATATTCCCGGCGAAAGCGTGCGAATGGCTTGGCTACGAAGCACACCGCTTTGCACCCTTACTCCGCCAATGGTATATACATCTACAATGGGGTCGGCCAACACCTCACCTTCGGCTATGCCGCTTGGTTTCTCAAAATCGTCGGAGCTGGTGAGGTAAATATCGGAAATACGAATGGGGGTTCCTCCATACGACCAAAAACCCGTGATGTAGATGTGTGCCGAGTTTAGTTTTGCGCCGCCCTCCTTGTATGAATTGTGCAGGTCTACCACCAGTTGGGTTTGATTTCCCATATCATACATTGCCGCCGAGGTCCAGTAGTTATTTTCGTCGAACAAGCGGAAAGAGGCTCCTCCGTTGTTCACTTCCGATAGCTTTACCACCACGTATTTGTAATCCGACAAATCGACACCGTTGTTGTATACCCAGCCACCAAAGCCATATTGTCCGGTGACTAAGGTTTGGGTTGCTTCATCAAACGTGCCCGTAGTCCAAATGGATGGATTGAAAAGTTTTTCGGTGAGTGGGAAGGTGGTGGAGGTGATAGTTACTACTTTGCTTTGCGCCTCGCCCATTGCCCCTTTGTAGCGGATGTACACATCGGATGTTCCATCGCACAAAGCCACGATGCGACCGTTCACCACCGAAAGCACTTCTGGGTTTTCTACTTCGTATTGAGCCGTAAGTGTCACATCCTCGATGTGTCCGTCGGCATAGATGGCTTTGATGTTTAAGTTGCTCGAACTACCAGTGAGCAATGTCGCTTCTTCTCCTTCGCCTACAAGCAGGTCGGTTAGTGTGAGCGATTCCGGGCTATACCCTTCGAAAGAGTTATCATAATAGGTGCTTTCTTGGTAGTGTGGTTCGGTAGAAAACCAATCAATGTCTACATAGCCACCCACGGCTTGTGTGGCGTAGTTGAATATCGCAAACTTATTGCCTGTGAATACCGACAGGTCGTATTGCATCGCAAACTCATCGCCCATAGAGGCATAGGTTTGATTGTCCGAACTGTAATAGAAGCTGACCTTGCTTGTGAGGTAGTTGGCCACTGCACGTAGGTAGATGGTGGTGGCATCGACAGTCACTCCTTGCTGCAAGGTGGTTTCTATCTTGCCTGTCAACGACGACTTTCCGTGAACAAGCTTCTTCGCTCCATCTATCATCTTGACACCGATGTAGGCACAAGGGTCTTGCAAAACAGCCAATCCTGCCACATCGCCTTCGACCATTCCACCAATCTCCATCTTGATTGTTCCGTACGAGTGGTTCATATCCGAATGGTAGCCCAAGATGCGCTGTGTCAAGGTGTTTTTGGCAAGATACAAATCGTCTGTCACATTGGCTGTATATAGGCGCAGACAACCCGCATTCTCTACCAACGACCACTTGGCAGGGTCGGCATTGTGATTCCATCCCCACTGCATACCCAACTCGTAGTGGCGGAAGTTATCGTTGGTAGGAAGCGAAACAATGGGATACTCTTTGCCCACGTTGGGCTTGCGATAGGTAGTCACCCCTTTTCCGTCCACTCCTATTTCGGGCCATCCCTCGCTCCACGTCACAGGTTGCAGGTTCGGGAAGCGTCCGTAGGCTCCTTTGTCGTAGAAGAGCACCGTCCACCACTCGCCCGTTTGTGTTTGCACCAATGCTCCTTGGTGTATGTTGTCGTCATCTATCAGTTTTTTCTCTTCGTAGGGGCCGTAAACATCGGTCGAACGAAACACCGTTTGATAGGCTGGCCATCCGCCGTAGGTGGCATAGATGTAGTAATAGTCGCCTATCTTGTACAAGTGGCTGCCTTCTAACCCTTCGCGAAACGAATATTGCACCACCTGTTTGTCTCCATCGGCCACTTTCACAAAGTCGTCATCTACCTCGGCAATGCGAATTTGATTGATGCCATACACTACGTAGGTTTTTCCATTGGGGTCGAACAGCAAGCCGGGGTCGTAGAACGAGTCGTTCAGCTTCTTCTTTTCCCACGTGCCGTTTATGTCGGTGGTGGTGAGTAGGTAGCTGCCTTCGTCTAAGGTGGTGAATAGCAGGTAGAACTTACCATTTTTGTGCTGCAAGGCACTTGCCCATTGTCCTTTGCTATATCTATTTTCTCCATTTTCGAGGTTATAGCCATCGGTCAGTTCAATGCGTTCCAATGGGTTGCAGCAATATTCCCAGTTCACCAAGTCGTGCGATTTGAGTATCGTAGCACCGGGGAAAACGTGCATCGTGGTAGATACCATATAATATACATCGTCTACACGAATCACATCGGGGTCGGGGAAATCGCCAAATACCACGGGATTGGTAAAGGTGCCATCGCCATTGTCGCTGTGCGAGCGATAGGTGAAATCGGGACGGGGAAAATTATCTTTGGCATACGCTTGATACCAATGATAAATGGGCCACGGACAGGCTTCGGGGTCGGTCAAGAAAGTGTAGGGCACTCCATCGGCGGGAGCTTCGTCTTTGAATCTTGCCAAATATTCGGGGCTGGTGAACAGCAGCCAGCTCACATTGCCAGCATCGTCGGTTATCTTTTTGAAATTGGCACCAAAACCATCTCCGCCAGCCACACCCGTATGAGCCTTTCCCCACGAGGCGTTGTATTTTTCGTCGGCCCAGTCCATCTCGGTTATCATTATGGGGGCGAGGTCGGCAATGGGTTTCACATCTTCATCCCATCCTTTTTGGAAATTTGCGTACCCCTCACCGCTTCCAAACCATCCCGGATAGATGTGAACCGCATAGCCTATCTCTTCATCCTCTATCGGGTTGATTGCAAATCCGCTATAAATAGCCTGATAAGCCAATCCGGGAATCCACAAAATGTTGTTGCACCCCTGTGCGCGCATTTCGTCTACAATCGTTTGAAAGTATATTTTCAAGTTATCAAAATGCCCTTGCGAACGACTGCCATACGTTCCGTCTGTGCCCAGTATGCGCACGGGTTCGTTGGCAAGCTCGAACATAATGTTAGGGTGATTTTTCAGTTTGGGGTGTTGCGCCACGTAGCTCCACACCTGCATCAGATAATTGTGGTAAGCATCGCCCACCGCAATCTCTTCGGGACACACACCGGGAGGACGCATCACTACATACATCCCTTTCTTTATGGCATACTCTGCCATAGGGATAAACACCTTGTCTAAAGCCGATTTGAATCGCTCGAAGTCGAATGCCGAAATATCGTTCTCGCCCGAAACATTTGCGCCGGGCCGGTTTGACCAGTAGGGGTCCATATGCATCCGAACAAAGTTCATTTGCCACCCTGCTTCCATTATATCGTCTATCAATCCTTGATTGTATTTCAGACAGCCATTCACATCGTAGTTTGTCCAGTATTTCCCTTGCTCGTTGAACCACGGACTGTAAGTCTGCGCAAAACCGTGCAGCTTCACCACATTGCCGTGCGAATCGACCAGCTGATTGCCACTCACTTTCAGTTGTGGCATCGACATCCCTTCCCACGCAGCAAGCGATAGCGAACAAGACAGCAGCAACAGCGCACACATTGCTTTACATAAGTTTCTCATCATTGTTGTTTCGATTTTGAAGTTTGACTTTCAAAGATGTTGTAGCTTAAATTTGTACAACGCAAAAGTATCTTTTTATGCTCCACACGTGTCACACACTTGTTACACATCTTCGACTGTATATAACATCTTCATCGTTTTCAGCACCTCGATGAGCCTATTTCATAACAAGGCCTATCTACAAAACCGCCAATGGGTAGCTAAAAAAAACGAGATGAATGCTCACCTCGTTTCCTTTATTAAAATAGCAGCAAACTGCTAATTGTTGTTCAGCAATTGCAACATCTGATTGCCATAGCGTTGTCCCAAAAGTCGGTAGCCTGCCGCACTGAAGTGGATGTTATCATCTACCCGTTCGCACCCATGCGATGAGATGACGTAAGCATTGTCGATAAACTGAGGCAGCGTGTTGATGATTTGGTTCATCGAAGCGCAACTGCCTCCTTGGTCTTCGCCCACTACCTCGCCAGCCAACAGGGGCACGGAGTTGGGTTGCAAGTTTAGGTCGGCAAGGATGGAGTCGTACACCTTTTTCACCTTGATGGGCCATTCCGTTTCGCCCGTGTTCGATTCTCCTTGATGTAGCAAGATTCCTTTGATGACACCGCCATCTTGCTGTGCATTTTTTGCTAACTCTATCAATCGCTCATAAGGCTCATCATCATACTCTTTGGTCATATTCTTTAGCCAGTCGGGGGATGTGGCGATGTAGGTTTGGCAGCTATCTTTGTCGAACATCTCGATGCGGCAACCACCTACCGCCACGTTTATGATGCCTACTTTCACGTGCTCGGGCAGGCTGTCTACGAGTGTCCGCCCGAAGTAGTCGGCAGGCGAAAGCCCTGTGTTGCAACGCACCATTGGCGGAACGGCTTTGCGCCATTTGCCTCGCTCGTAGTTGCGGTCGGGGCAGTCCACGGCTTGCATCACCATCAGACGCTCGTTTACATCTACCGTGTCGATGGGTTCTACACGGGCGTGGCCTTCCATATTGGACTGACCCAAACATAGAAATACATACAGTTCTTCGGCAGGCTCGCTGGTGCTTTTAGAAGAGCAGGCCCAGTTGAAAGCTGCCACAAGCAGCAGCAAAGGGAGTTGGAATAGAATTCTTGTTTTCATCGTTCGTATCTTCGGTTTTATTCATTGAATTTCCAGTAATCAAAATACATCAGGTTGGTAGCGGGCTTGCCCTTCACCACAAAGTAGAGGTCGTGCGTGCCTGTCACTTGGGGCACATCCATCTCCATCAATCGCCAGCGATTGTCGCCGCCGGTGCGAGGCACTTTCACCGTACCGAGCAACTGTCCGTCTGCTGCATCGAGCCTCACCTCCATAGCCACGGGGTCGTTGTGAGTGGTGCCTATGCGGGTGGTGAGCTTCTTGGCACCCTTCTGCCGGAAGTCCACATCGCGCACCTTGACGAAGGCACCGCTGTGCTGAGCTGTGAGAAAAACACCCACCTCCTTGTTCTGCGACGATTTGAAACCCTCCGACCAAGCCATTGTTTCGGCTTCGTTTTTCACGTATGGATTTACCGTGGCGATGCCTTTCTTGATACCTTCGGTCATTTTGAGTTCGGGCACAGAGCCGTCTTTGTTGAACACTAACTCTTCTACACACACCGAGCGATTGAAGCCGCCACCTCCGGGCAGTGCGCCGTTGTGATAGAAGAAGTAGGTTTTTCCCTTGAAGTCGATTACACCGGGATGGTTGGTAAACACGCCTCCCTCGCGAGACATCACCACACCGCCATTCTTCCAAGGGCCTGTGGGCGAGGTCGCTGTGGAGTAGCCGATAAATTCGGGCAGCGGGCCACCCGGCCAAAAGAGGTAGTAGAGATTGTTGCGCTTGTAGAGCCATGGGCCTTCTTCGTAGAGCGTGGGTCGGCCAGCGTCGCCCTCGCGTTTGCCAAACGAGGCTTCGGTCATTGGCACAGCCACCACGTCGCCTTGAATCGAAATCATATCTTCGTTGAGCTTGGCGTAATACAACTTGGGATTGCCCCAGTAGAGATAGGCTTGTCCGTCATCGTCTATAAACACCGTAGGGTCTATATCGCCCCAGTCGGTCTGCACCAGCGGTTTTCCGATGGGGTCGTAGAAAGGGCCATAAGGACTGTCGCCCACTGCCACGCCAATGGCTGGTCGGCCATTCTCACGGGCGGTCATCGGCACATAAAAGTAAAACTTACCATCGCGCTCGATGCACTGCGGTGCCCAAGCATCGCCGCTTGCCCAATCGAAATCGGCGTATGACATCACCACACCGTGGTCGGTCCAGTTCACCATATCGGCAGTGGAGTAGAGTTTCCAGTTGTCCATCGTAAACCACGTGGCGTTGTCTTCATCGTGCGATGTGTATAGATAGAGGCGGTCGTTGTAGACCATTGGTGCAGGGTCGGCGGTGTACATCGTTTGCACAATGGGGTTTTGGCAGACCGCATTTGATGCAACCGCCAATAGCACATTGGCTAAAATGAGTTTCATTGGTTTCATATATCAAGCGATAATTGGTTTATAATTCAGTCATTATCCAATAATCAATATTGAATATCTTTTTTTCTTTATTACTTTTAAAACAGAAATACAGATCATTGATACCTTTTATAGATTTCAGTTTTCCAGACATCATTTCAAACCTGTCATTTGCACCAGTCGGTTTAATCTCAACTTCTCCAACAATTGGTCCTTCAGGATCGTTTATCCTCACTTCAATATATCCTCCGCTATTTTCAGAAGCCGAACTGAAAGATATACTGGAGGGACCCTTTTCTCCAAAGTCTACACCCCGCACACATAAATATTCATTGTTATCTATATCTGTCAAATAAATTCCACCATTAAGCATTTTTTCGGTTTTCAGCCCATACCCCCACGCCATAGTTTCTGACTCAACACGGCGATAAGGATTGAATGGTCCTAATTGCTCCACGTTATTTTCAGACCAATATGGCACTTCTTTTATTGTTCCATCAGGGTTATAAAACATTTCTGCAACCGAAGTAGAGCGACGTTCTTTATGCTCATCTGTTTCCATACGAAGAATGTCATAATTGAGTCCAAACACATAACTCCTACCTTTATAATCGATAATCCCGGGATGGTTGCCTCGAGATTTGTGCGTAGGTTTCATTATATGTCCTTTGGTTTCCCAAGGTCCTGTAGGTTTATCACTCATAGCGTAGCCTATTCCTTCAGGACAACAGGTAGATGCAAATGCTAAATAGTAAAATCCATTTCGTTTATAGAACCAAGGCCCTTCTTGATAGTGCTGAGGGTTTTCCTGCAATTTCACAATGCCACCTGAATAGGATACCATATCTTCATTCAGCTTCACATAATATACATCTGGATTTCCCCAATACATATAAGCTTGTCCATCATCATCTATAAAAACCGTTGGATCAATATCGTTCCAATGCTCTTTTTGCCAAACCAAAGGTTTTTTTATAGGATCGGAAAATGGGCCATAAGGTGAATCTGCGACAAGCACCCCTATCCCTTGCCCATGTATAGGACAATACATATAGAACTTGCCATTTCTTTCTACACATTGTTGAGCCCAAGCACCATTATCACGTATACACCAATCGAAACTCTTTAAAGATGCCACAGAACCATGATCTGTCCAATTTAGCAAATCTGTTGATGTGTATAATAGCCAGTCAAGCATCTTAAAACCTTCGGCATCATCTTCATCGTGAGTAGTGTATAAAAACACGGTATCATTGTGAACCATTGGGGCTGGATCTGCCGTATATTTAGTCTGAATAATTGGTTTTTGAGCATTTGCAACGATAACCCCTAAAAATAAAATCCAAAATGAGATATTATATATTTTCATTACATTTATAATATTACAATTACTTTACTTACCAAAAGAACGTGTGACGAAAGGCAGGCAGGTGTAGAGTGCCGAGTTCCAATACTCCCAGTCGTGTCCGCCATCGCGCACACGCAGTTGGCAGGGGATGCCTGCATTGCGCATAGCTTGGAAGAACTCCAAATTGCGATCGAGTAGAAAATCATCGTCGCCACAGTCTACAAACCACTCTACTTGGCGGAGGCTATCCTTGCGTGCATCGTCGGCTTGCAGCACATAGTCCACACAACTGTTGTCGATGACCGAGCGGGTAAGAA
>CAMTPA010000038.1 GCA_947074275.1 uncultured Bacteroides sp. | reverse complement strand
AATGACACTCAACCTGCTCGCAGTAGGCATCGTAGCATTAAACATTATCGTAGCATTGGTGCTCTATTTTATAGCAGACGGACGAATTGGTTTGCCTATGATAGTAGGTATATTGTATGGTGCAGTAACCAACACACCTGGTTTGGGTGCTGCACAAGAAGCCTTGACACAACTTCACTACACTGGTCCACAAATTGCTTTGGGGTATGCGTGCGCTTACCCACTGGGTGTAGTGGGCATTATTGGTTCAATTATCGCTATTCGCTACATCTTCCGCATCAATATGGCTAAAGAAGAAGAGGCTTTAATCAACCAGAGTGGAGAAGCAAAAAACAAGCCTTATATGATGACCTTAGAAATACGCAATGAATCATTGGAAGGCAAAACGCTATTACAATTATCCAATTTCTTGGCACGGCCGTTTGTATGCTCACGCCTCCGTCACGAAGGGCACGTGAGTATCCCTGTGAACAAAACTGAATTTCACGTAGGCGATCAGGTTTATATCGTGTGCGCCGAAGAAGATGCGCCAGCTATCACAGCATTCATTGGAAAAGTTATCAACGTGAACTGGGAAAAGCAAGACAGTCCAATGATTTCTCGACGAATCTTAGTAACAAAACCCGAAATAAACGGAAAAAAATTAGGCGATTTACATATACGAGGAATGTATGGATTGAATATCACTCGTGTCAGTCGTTCGGGAATGGACTTGTTTGCCGACCCACAATTGACTCTACAAATGGGCGACCGCGTGATGGTAGTTGGCGCACAAGATGCAGTAGAACGAGTAGAAAATGTGCTTGGAAACTCACTAAAACGTCTTGACACACCCAATATCGTGACAATTTTCGTAGGTATTTTTATGGGTATTCTTTTAGGAAGCATCCCTATTGCTTTTCCAGGTATGCCAACTCCTGTTAAGCTGGGTTTAGCAGGTGGTCCATTGGTAGTAGCCATTCTCATCGGTCGGTTCGGTTACAAAGTTCGGTTGATAACTTATACTACTGTAAGTGCCAATTTAATGCTTCGTGAAATGGGAATTGTATTGTTCTTAGCAAGTGTAGGAATCGAGGCAGGTGGCAATTTTGTACATACGGTAGTAGATGGCGATGGTTTGCTCTATGTAGGCTACGGTTTTTTAATCACTATCATCCCGTTATTGATTATCGGTATTATCGCACGAGTTTATTATAAGGTAAATTACTTCACGTTGATGGGGCTTTTAGCTGGTAGTACTACCGACCCTCCTGCATTGGCTTACTCCAATCAAGTATCAAACAGTGATGCGCCAGCAGTAGGTTACTCCACCGTATATCCACTTACAATGTTTCTACGCATCATATCGGGACAATTGATACTACTAATGATGATGTAAAATCATTTCAATAATTGTCGGTTGATTGCGATTTTATCAACTGACAATTATTAAAAGGACACTCTTTTATAATACAAAGCAGATAGCGATTGTACTAAACTCACCTATTTTATAAAGAGTTAGCCTTCAACTGGATTAAATTCATTTCACACGTCGATTGAGTTGATTGTTGGCTTTTGCCAGTTTCGACTTACCCACACGTTTTCCCGTCGTTTTCTTTTTGACCGAGGGTTTGAACCCTGCCGCAGCGAATCGCTTGTTATTATTGCCACTTTTTGCTACCATTACTTTAGTTGTATATCAAATAGAGTGAGTTTGAATATTAATATTTACCGATTGAGTGAGAATTTCAAGCTCATACCAAAATCGGCATTGGTCACCGAATAGGCCGATGCCGAAACAAGCGGTGTATTCTTTTGATGATCGTAGTAAACACGCACGTTCAGATAACGGCTTAGCGTATAGTCTGCCGACAACGAAATCTTCAACGCCTTGTTGCCACTGGTGGCTTGAGTAGTAAAAGTTTGTATATCGCGGCAAAGGGCATCTTGATTGCGGAATGACACATCCATACGAAGAGCTAAATCGTTGCTCACACGGTTTTTGGCATTTTTACTATTTCGTCCTTGAAACAATTCCAAGCCCAATATCTTGTACCCCATTCCTAACACAAAATCCCGCGAAGATGTTTCGACTATCTGATTGGCAGTCATACTTAAATTTAAGATACGACTCATTTTGTACTCCGCTTTGGCGGTAAGGCCGTTTTTAAAGCTTACATCTACTCCAATCAGCGGCGAGAACTGCTCGTTGATAGAGACTGCCGAAATATCGTACATACTCGATGGTATCATCATTCCATTAGTCACATCTTCTATGAAGCCCAAATCGCCCATATAGCTTTGAAAACTTTGATATGTGTTGTAACTACCCACGCTGTAAGTGCTACGATAAGCGTGGTTAAGGGTGACGCTTTTAAAATGTTTCTGAAAGAAAGGCAGCTTGCTCAATCCGCTGTAAGAGATGCGCCAATTGGGCATCATCGAAAACAAACTGGGAAAGAAGTTGAGCGATGAACTCTTGGCATTGCGTCCTGTATAAGCAGACAAGAATGCGGGAATCATCACATCGGGCGAATACATATCTACCGACGATATAGCGGTAACTCCTTCGGTGCGTGTAGTGGGCAAAGTCACACCATCATACAAGCGTTGCACTCGTTGTTGTATTATCTCCAAATTATTAAGAAAGTCGGTAAATGGAGCAGAAGCATAACCATTGGCAGCCGTGTGTCGGCCAAAGGCACTGCGGATGGTTATGATAGACATATTGAAATTACCACTTTGCAAGGAGGGCATCCCATCAAACATAAATTGAATCTCGTTCGAGCGATTGCGTGTTCGGTTGGCAGTAAGGTCTATTTTCAAATCACGAATCGGTTCAAGAGCAATGCGCACTTGTACATCCTCGAGCGCATTGGTAGTGGCAGGACTTGTTATCGAATCACGAGAGAGCCATCCATTGCGCAAAGCTTTGTCTATGTAGCTATTGCCTGTCATACCAAAAGCAAACCCCAATCCTGGTGTAAAACCATTCATTCCTCTATGTTGCCCCAGCATATCGCCTATCTCTGGCAAAAATCCGGGAAGCATCATCGCATAGGTGTTTTTATAGGTGATGCTCATATTGCGAAACATCATACCAACACGTGCGGCAGCTTGCCCCACCTGATACCACTTGTTATCTTCGGGATTGGGGCCTTGAATGGCAGTGAGCTTGATGCGTGCGCTGTCTCGTGTGTCGATGCGAATGGAGTTTGCATCGACCACCGTATAGCGAATGGGATAGCGTTCGCCATCTACTGTCAGAGCCGACACCTTAGGTTTCTTATGAGCCAATCCGTGACGAATGGTTACGGTGGTATCGTTCTTTAATTGTACCTCTTGTTCAAACCGCTTCGGTTTTGCTTTTTCTTTTTTCTGAGCTGCATTGCGATTGTTGCGTGCCGAAGAGGCAAACTTGCGGTTGACAGCTTTCAAATAATTGGATTTATTGTAGAGTGTCTCAAAATTGAAACGGGCATTCACGTCAATAGAGCGTTGGTTGGCAATGGTGTTACCCAACTCTATTCCATCATTTAGGTCTACACCTCTGTCCCAATTATACGAAGAAGAAAAACGCACATCGGTGGTAATCCAATCGGTAGCAGGCAATTTATCGAAAGGCAATTTATACGAAGCGTTAAACGTTTGCTGATAATCAATCGGTCTGCCAAAACCCCACAAACTACGACGAATCGTATCTTTGCGTGCTTCATAAGTATCGGGATCGATGTTTCGATTGAGCACACCATAAGGTTCTTCTATCTCGGCGTGTGTAGTAGAGGTGAAATTCATCTTTAGATTTTTACTCAAATCCCAACGAATAGCGAAATCACGATTCCACAAAAAACTTTTTGCCACACTTACGGGAATACCCGATAAATCTTCCAAATTTTCCATATCACGAAGTTGCAATTCGTAATAGTGTCTGTTCATATCGGTGTTGAAAGCGATGCTTTGTGGCAAATAATTCAAATTAAAATCTTTGATGATACGTGCCCACTTCGATTTGGTTTTCATCTTTTTAAATGGTTCCCAAGCTCTATACACAGGCGAATAGTTGTACGAAAAAGCTCCACGCCAATCGGTTTCGTCTTCATACACCGTGGTGCTACCCTGATTGTGTCGTTTCGTAAAGCTATAACTCAATGTAAAGTTGGCAGGATCGTAAGGCATCGGGTTCTTACTCTGTATGCCAAAACGAAGATTGCTCAAACTGAAATTCTTATAAACCGTTATTTCATTAGCGATGTTGCGTAATGAGTCTTTCGATTGTTTATCGGGCAATGCCGCCAATGCGTCTTTCATTAGCATATCCTTATCCAGCGGGTTGTATTTGGGCATTGTCTTTTCTCGTGAATAAGAGAAGTAAACGGGTGCAGTGAGCTTGGCTCCTTTAGGGAAAAAGCGTCCCAATTCAAAAGATGTAGTGAATTGATACTGGTAATAGTCATCCATCCTACGCTCGCTCATTGTTTGGTCTAATCCACCAAAGCCAGCGGTTTCAATATTTCCAGCCACATTGAAACTACCAATATCCGAAAGTTGCACATTTAAGTTTCCTTGCGCAGCCCAGCCACCCTCTTCGTCAAAATCGGCCACACGTAGTTCGTTCACCCAAATCTCTGCCGATTTTTGCGCACGCGAATTATTGCGGATACCAATCATCATCGTTTTCACTTCGGCGAGCGAAGGATTTCCCATCACACTCACCTTGTTGGCTGGTTGGTCAGGGTCGTACTCCGAATAAACTTTGCCATAGCTAACCCCCGAGTTGGGACGATTCTTAGCTATATTTCGCTTCTGCTTTAAATCAGTAAAAACCGACATAGCAATATCCATCGTATTGTCAATGGGCCACACTATGAGTCGATCTTGTTCTGAGTCATTTATATATCTGCCTTCGGGAGTTAACGTCAACGGAATTTCATATTCATAGAAGTTAGAGCGGTAATCCGACCCAAATCGAACAAATACCGACAGTTCGCCATCTTTCAGGTTAGTGACATCATCAGTGAGAGCCTGCGCACTGGTAAACATCTTCAGCTGTTTGTACATACGCAAATCAAGCCCTGAATTTTTATACACGGCCCGTGCATCACCCGGTGCCAAATCGGTTATTTTCAAGCTCATAGCTTGTTCGTTGCGCTGACGCAACTGAGGCTGGCTGGGATCTACCACACGACTAATACCAGGAGGCATCACATAGTTGACTGGTGTTTTGTCAGCATTCTCTTCCAAGTTGACCGTAGAAACATCGAGTGTACCAGTCACCGTAGGCGCAGGGTTTTGCAAATTGTAGAGCGGATCGGTATAAGTGCGCCACTCACCACTCACCAACTCGAAAGTAGCAAAACGAAGAATCACAGGTTTGTAGAAACCTGTGAGAAACATACGCATAAAGCGAATGGACTTGAAATCTTTGATGCTTCCAATCGCTTCGCCACTGCGCACAGGTACTTTAAACTGATACCACGCCACCTCTTCGGTATTTCCATTACGTAACTTCACTTTTGCCACTCGCTTATCTGTCACGTAATTTTCGCCTACCTTCAGCTTTGCAGGATCGAGATGAATGCGATATTGGTAGTATTTCTCCATTTCCTGCAGCGTGTTGTCTTGATTTATATCTTCAATATCGGGAGTTGTCTTAGCGGCTGTTGGATAACGCTCGGGCGAATCTTCATCGGCAGTAGAGTTACCCTCGGTATTATTGATGTATTTGTAGCGTTCCAATATACTCTTTTGTTCGGCATCGTAATCCGAGCCACGAAAGTAGTGATACTTATCGGCAGCGGGCGAATCCCAAAAAGTTTGATAAGCTGTTGGAGTTAGCACAGATTCGATAGCAGATAAGTACTCCATATAGGTGGGATATTCACGTTCGGCTTCTATCGAAAGTCCGTTAAGCCCCACGTCTTGTTTGCGACGTGCACCTGTGGAATTGTCAAACGCATACACTAAGCTACGCTCCTTGGGCACACGCCCCCACACGGTTTGTTCCACTTTAGTAGGGTCATCGTCAATGGGCAGTCCATTCTCGAAAAACTTTTTTCCATCCTTCAATATATCTTCCGATATATCGCCCAAGTTTAAATAAAGATAGCCACCAGTAGGAGCATTGTTCACTTCAGGGCTACTACTTATATGCCCCCGTTCATCGCCATCGGCATAAATAAAAGGATCCATCAACCAAAACTCAACGTATTCGATATTAGCGGTTTCGAAATCGCTGGTTTCGATACGCCGCATCATCCCACCCCAGCGTTTTTCGGGATTTTTCAAACGGCCATCATTCTCCAAATTACGATCTAAATTGTATGAACCACGTTCGTTGGGATAGTAAGCCACATTGAGCACGGCCAGCGTGTTTGTCTCTTGGTAGTTCAGTTCTTTGTTGGGAAACACCTCTTGTTCATACACTTCGCGCACATAGTGATTGGACAGCTGATCCATATCATTTTTAATATGTGTAGGAGTGAGTGACGAGTTGCGACGAGTAAACAATCCGTCGATGTGATACCAAGCCAACTGAGCACGATTGTTACCATAAGCGATGTTGTTGCTTTCACCCGCTTCGGGAAACAAAATGGAGCCACTGCTGTTTCGCGCACCGTAGGGGGTAGATGATAATTGCCAGTTGATAGGCTGACGAATGTCTATGCCACGCTGAGTGCTTTCAAAATCGTCGAGATACGAAGCATCATCTTGCAAACCACTACCGTGTCCGGGAACAAGCTGAGCAAACTCCAGCCCCAAATTGATATTGGAAGGAGCAGTAGCCTCAACAAACGGAAGTTTATCCACCATATTCGTGAGCCACTGGCTCTCTTTTTTCCAAGCCAGATTGAATCCCCACAACGTGTTGGCAAGCGGTTCTTCACCTATCACCACTTTGGTAGTCATCGGTCGTTCGCGCAAGTGCATCAGTGTGCCACCAAATTGAAAATTGGGTGAGAAATCGTACGTAAAATTCAACCCCAACATCGTTTTGCGTTGCATACTATACACCGTGTTACTCTCTAAGTTGACCGTAATAGCTGTACCCGCATCCACAATGCTCTGGTTGATGATGGTTACCGTACCCATTGTATAATCTACTGTGTAGTCGGCATTTTCCGTCAAGATTTGGCCACCGGCTGTGACGTGTACCGATCCCCGTGGAATATTCATTGCGCCCAGTTTTATTTCATTGGCCGAAGAGGCTCGATACGCTCCTTGAAGTCGGTATCGATTTTTTTCTGCCATCTGCTTTGCCACGGTCAAGGTAGAGTCGTAGAGTTCTTGAAAGCAATACTTTTCTGCCAGCGCATTATCTCCTATCGCTTGACGAAGATGATTACCAAATGGTTCGACTACGGGGAAATATACACGACCATTTTGAGCGGTTATGGTGTAACCCTCCACAAAGTCGAAAAAGCCATTGCTACCCAACTGGTTTTGACTATTTAATCTATCCAGTCCCATCACTTTCAGCAAAGGAATTTTAGCAATTTTACCTTCGGGTATGTAGCGCAGATAAGTACCAGTTGTGTCGCTAAGCATAGTAATATTGAGCGTAAATTTCTCTTTTTGCACCTGATAGGCGTTGAGCGAATAGACGTTTTTCATCATCAAATCCCACACATTGGTAGCAGGCGAATTAGAAGTATTTTTCAGCAACTTTACAAATAAGTTATTGCTGGTTTCTTTAATATCGGCGGCAAACTCACCTACTTGATAGCGTTGTCCCTTGATGGTGTATTCAAAAGCTACGGCAAGTACTTCGTCGGGTTGAAGCGTTTGCTTCAGTGAGATATAGCCTAAGGTTGTGTTCACATCATATTCAGACGAAGTAAGCAGACGGGCACTCTCAATCTTCTCGTAGTCCATTCCTCCTTCCATACCAGGGATGCCTTGCATCAGGCTGTTCACCGCACTGATGTCACGTGCCATTGGGTAGTCATTCACCATTGTTTGATAAAGAGTATTGGCAGCGTTGCGAGGCACTAAATTGGTGAATGAATTGGATACCCACGGAGTTCCTTCGGTGATGTTTTTCGATTCTCCCAAATCGCTAAATGCAAGAATATTTCGCGGGCTTTCATAGTTTCCTCGTTTGTTGGTCACCCATACTTCAATGCGGCTGATTGTTACCCCCGACAGCACATTGGGCAGCTGAGACATATTGGCATCGTAAGTATCACGAAAATAGTGCGCCAAAAAGAAATGGCGATTTTCATCATAAGCATCCGCCGAGAAATCAAAATCGATGGTTTGTGCCCCGCCCTTACTGGTTACCGTCTTCGATTCACTCTCTTGTTGGCTGATTAAGGTTTGCAGCTTCAGTTTACCAAACTGCAAATCGGCTCGGATACCAAACAGGGAGGTAGCTCCGCGTATTAGAGAGTTTCCAGTAGTCATACTCACGTTACCAGCCTCAAGTAGCTTGATGATTTCGTCCTCTTTGCCTTCGTACTTTAGCTTCATCTTCTTGCTATCAAAGTCGAAAGTTGCGTCGGTGTTGTAATTCATATCGAGGTTCACCTTGTCGCCCACCTTTCCATTGACATTGATGTTGATTTTCTCATCAAAATCAAACGCCCAAGTCTTGCGCATACTTTCGGGAAGTGTAGGGTTCTCCACGTAATTGTAGGTCATACCAAAGCTCAGCTCTGCACTACCTTGTGTACGAATCTGCACCCCACCGGGACCAAATATCTTTTCGGCAGGACCAATATTGAATTGCATATTCGTAAAGTCGAACTTATCCTTCCCTACAATGAGTGCCGAATCGTTTCGCTGACGAAAATAATCTTGCATCGACTGCCTCATACTCCAATCAAGATATTCGGCAGGGGTAAGTATAACGGGCACTTCGAGTTCTTGGCCACCCACATAGGTGCGCACCACATAGCGGTTGGTGAGCGCATCGTATTCTACACGTTCTTCGACAATGGGCATTGGTTGTTTGGGTAAAAATTGACCATACAACGCTTCGCTACTCCACACCAAGAGCAGTATCAACGTAGCAAACAAACGCAATATCCTATGTCTGTCGATAAGCATTATAATCTTTTCAATGCCAACTTTATAACCTTTTCTACTGTGGCTTCAGGTTCTTCTTTCAAAATAGCCATCACCACCTTTTGCGATGGAGCAGCCGCAAAACCCAGCATTGTGAGTGCCGCCACTGCCTCTTCTTGTACTTCATTGTTCATCAAAGTAGCTATGCTACCCACTGTTTCGGATGCAACACCTGCTATCTTTATTTTATCTTTCAAGTCCACAATCACGCGTTGAGCTGTTTTCAGCCCTATACCTTTTACAGTCTTCAACAGGTTTGCGTTTTCGGTACTGATTACCGTAATCAGCTCGGCAGGCGATAGAGCCGAAAGTATCATCCGCGCCGTGTTGCCTCCAATGCCCGATACAGAGATAAGCAGCAAGAACAATTCGCGTTCTTGCTTATTGGCAAAGCCATAAAGCACGTGAGCATCTTCACGTATTGCTTCGTAAATGTATAGTTTACAGGTGTTTTTGCCTTGAATTGCCGAATAGGTATTTAAAGAAATATTCACGGCATACCCCAAACCGTTGCAGTCGATAATGGCCATTGCCGGACTAAGCTCGGCAATCTCACCTTTTACATATTCTATCATAATACTTATTTAACGCATTGCCGCATTAAATATTGTGTTTGACACAATTAGTTAGACAAAAACCAACTTTAACAAGTCGGCGATATATTGCTACTGAATTAATAGCTATTTTTGCAATTATAAACAACCTATTTGTTAAACAAATACCAACAAAAGAATGAAAAAGATTAGAGCTGCCATCGTAGGATATGGCAACATTGGACAGTATGTATTGGAAGCACTTGAAGCTGCACCCGATTTTGAAGTAGCAGGTGTGGTGCGTCGTGCAGGAGCGGAAAACAAACCTGCTGAGCTGGAGCCTTATGCGGTGGTGAAAGATATTAAAGAGTTGCAAGATGTACACGTAGCTATTCTTTGCACACCTACCCGCAGCGTAGAGGCTTATGCAAAAGAAATATTGGCATTGGGCATCAACACCGTAGATAGTTTCGACATTCACACAGGCATTGTAGCACTTCGCAAAGAGCTTGGTGCAGTGGCAAAAGAAAATGGTGCAGTGTCGGTGATAGCTGCTGGCTGGGATCCGGGTTCAGACTCGGTAGTACGCACAATGCTCGAAGCCATTGCGCCCAAAGGTATTACCTACACCAACTTCGGCCCCGGTATGAGTATGGGACACACCGTAGCGGTAAAAGCGATAGATGGAGTGAAGGCTGCCCTCTCGATGACTATACCTACTGGTACAGGTATTCATCGTCGTATGGTGTATATCGAGCTAAAAGATGGATATAAGTTTGATGAGGTAGCTGCTGCCATCAAAGCAGACGCTTACTTTGTGAACGATGAAACACACGTAAAAGAGGTGGCTTGTGTAGACGACTTACTCGATATGGGTCACGGGGTGAACCTGACACGTAAAGGGGTATCGGGCAAAACTCAAAACCAATTATTTGAATTTAATATGCGTATTAACAATCCTGCACTAACTGCACAGATATTGGTATGCGTGGCTCGTGCCTCATTCCGTCAGCAGCCCGGTTGCTACACAATGATTGAAATTCCAGTTATAGACTTGCTCCCAGGCGAACGCGAAGAGTGGATTGCTCACTTGGTATAAACCTTGGATAATTCAGCGTTTGGTAGGTATAGCTATCTACCAACCTGATAAGGCCTATCTACCGACCTGACAAGGCATACCTACCGACCTGGAAAGGCCTTGCCAGCAAACGGGATATACGGCATCAGCCACAACGCCTGTTACACACTGATAATAAAGGTATTACAACAAAGATGCAGTTTATTGCATTTTCAGTGCAAAACTGGCGATTCGATCTTGTGGTACTTAAATAAAACGAGCCTTGATAGTTTAGCATTTAATGACTATCAAGGCTCGTCTTTTATACCAGTCCAAAAAACGTTTGGACTATTTTCAGAGTTTACTTCAGAACAACCTTCTTTGTTTCAGCTCGGTTGTTGGTCACCACTTTTATAAGATAAGTATCGTTGCGAGAAGGTAATACAACCGTTTGTGTATCAGAAACAGCACGTTGAGAATAGAAGATACATCCACTCACATCAAACACAGTTATGAGCGAACCCGGAGTGAGGTTGATTAAGTGGACACCTGTTGAGGTGGTCTGCACTTGCCAATCTCCAGCCTGTTGGCCAACGATGCCAGTCACCTCTTCAAGAATGGGGTCGAATGACAGATAAGTGCAGCCTTCGGGAGCAGTATAGCTCAACACATTGCCCGAAAGTTGTTCGGTGGTGCGTGTACCTCTTACCACTTTCATTACATTCCAGCCCGTCACTTGCTTGTCAGTTTCTTTCGAGGAAGCATTCAGACGAATCTCACGCCCCACGAAAAAACGACCATCAAATATGCCACGACTCAGCTTGTTTTCGTTGAAAGAAATGTCTACTTTGTCAGCATCCACATTTTCGGTATTTACCTTTACAAAGGTAATAGTGCCGAGGTTAAAGTAGCTCTTCAGATGATTGTACATATTGGTAGTGCGATTGCTCATCCAAGTCTTCATACCGTTCACCTCGTCGTTCCAGTTGAGCCAAGCATTGTAGTCGGCATAGCGACGGCGATGATAAGTGTATTCATATTCGATGTTGTTTTTCAGACTATCAATGATGGTGCCCCCAAAAGATGCACAAAGGTAATCTCCCATAGCCACGGCAAACCGATCGATAAACTCTTGTTTGAAGCGTTCGTTGCCTATGATGCGACGAAAAAGACGTGTAGCATCCCAGGTGTTGGCCCAGTTTTCCTCGTGACTGCCCGTGCGAAGAATGAAGTTGAGATAGTTGTAGTTGGCATCGCGTCCATAAAGCCCCAACCCAAAATCGGTGTCTTTGATAATCCATCTCCAACGCCCGTCGTCGGTACGAGGTCGCCACATCACAATGTTGTTGCCCGGAAAATCGAGATTGACGTGATAAGTATTGATGATAAACATATTCATAAATTCACTCACATCCATCCATTGCTCGTATTCTTCGTAGCTATTGTCGGTTTTGGTGTAAAACTCTTTAAAAGCATCATAATGTACCCAGTCACCTGCTTTTAATTCGTACCAGTTTTCAAACATATCAATATCTTCGAGTTTGTTGTAGTTTGAATAAGTATGGTCTTCATTGCTTCGCTCACGCAAGTTGACGATACCCATATACGATCCATTGAGATACCAGATGGCTGGTTGATAGGCTTGCCAATCAATGTCCATTCCTCCACGCACGCTAATGAGCTGAATGGCAGCATCGCGAAAGTGCCCCCAGCAGAAATCATTGCCCGCATTGCGCATAATGAACGACTTGATGGGTACTTCGGGTTTATCGGGGAAAAGCGGATAACCAAAGCGGTTTGTTCCGAAACGTTTGTTGCTATACACGATGAGCGACTTCATAGGAGCCTCGCGCGAGCCTCCACCCGACACACGTGTTTCGCAAAGCTGATTGAGAACAGCCTCACTATCATCATCGAAATACTCAAAGTTGATAGGTCTGCGCCAATTATAGCGGAAGTTTTCGATGCCAGGCGAGTAAGTACCCGTGGTGTAAATGCCTATCTTATTGTCGTAGAAGTTTTTTCTGTCGGTGGTGGTAGCAATAACAGGCAGTGTCACGTTGCGCCCGTGAAAGATATACGAATGAGTGGTAGACATACGAGACACGGCACTACTCGAAAACAACTTGGCACGCACCACCGTGGTGGTGTTTATAGTAAGCAATGCTCCGGGGTGAAGCACGGGGCTACTAATGGTAGGCTCACTGCCGTTGGTGGTATATCGCACCACTGCGTCGGCTGGTACATTGCTCAATTCATCTGACGGTTGCGCTATCGAGAGCAGCACCGTAGAGGTATATAATCCACCAGCCACACTAAATACGGGTTCGGGGAGAACCACATCCGATACCACCGAAGTGTTGTTGCTCCCTCCAGGTGTAGGTGTCACTAAATAGCTCCACGCATCGCCCCCATCTTGCGTACGTCCATAGGCCACATCAGGCGAGGGCATAGCATCCATATTAAGAATGGCATCAATCTGCGTACCCGAAGCATCAAACAAGTAGATGTTGCCTTTCGATCCACTTTCTAAACGAAAATCTGCGTGCAACTCTTTACCCTCTTTGTCGCAATAGATAATCAGGTACGATTGGGGATGAAGATTGTAAGAAGGAAGTTTGTAGCTATTGGCATACTTTGATTTCACACTCAAGCCATAGTCTTTGAGATTGACCACATCGGTGCCAGCATTGTAAAGTTCCACCCACGAGTCGGGGTAATCATTCAAATCGTCCATCACAATGTTGAGGTTTGATTGCATCACCTCATTGATATAAATTTGTGCCTGTGTTTTTGGTAGTCCAATGACCAATAACAGCGATAGGACAAGAAAACGGGAAAGACAGTTGTTCTTCATTGTACATTTGCAAGGTTAATATGCCACAAACATACACAAAAAACAAATAGCTATATATAGCACAATGTTACTAAAGATAGCTTATATGTTACATCAATGGTGTTTTTATATACAAAAAGTGAGATAAAAAAGCTATTATTCTTCATCTCACTCATTATTCTGCATTGTTACAGTTGTTCAGGAGTAAAAACACAAATCAATACACACTATTCATTACTCGATAACAATAATCACCATCATAATTATTGTAAACTGGTTCTATATAAACATTATCATATTTATAACAAGAAACACCACCCACTGTCACCGCTTTTGCAAAATAGGGCAAAGAGGGTAAACAAGCGCCCACGGGTGGCGGAACTACTCGATAGCCATTGCCAGTGTTATAATAAAACACACCGTGATATGAATAGTAGTTATTATAATTATCCACCTTAATAGCTCCCGAAGGCAATGCCTGCAATATCAAACCCAATACGGGCAATACAACCTGATAAATACCATTTAAAATACTAAAGAAATTGCCATCGTGGTAATAATAACTATTACCTCCCCACGCGATAGGAGATCCTGGAGGTGGGTTTCGCAAATCTCTCCACCAATAATTCGAATTATAATAGTTGTTCACTATCACGTTGCCCCCCGACCCACTCCACAGCGGACTGTTCCAAGCATTGTTCCAAGAGGAGCTTAAGCCACCTCCCCACCCTGGATTTCCCCAGCCACTTGCGTGCCAATGCGGACTATTGGTATTTATGTGCGTATTTCCGCCCCACGGAGCAGGATTTATATTGTTATTTCCACCATTTCCCCAATTCGTTCCAGAGTTACCGTTGCCCCAATTATTATTATTATTGTGATGCGTCACTACAGGTCCTAATCCATCTTGAGAGTTCCACCCTGCAATATGAGTATGAAAACCTCCACCGCCACCAATAGTAGCTCCGGTAGAATGTACATTTACGGCTGGTCCCAAACCATCACGAGAATTCCATCCAGGGATTCCACCATTTCGTGCCCGATAAGCTGTCATATCAGGGTGCTCGCCTGGTTGTGCCACAATCATCGCACTGCAAAACAATCCAATTAATATTACAGAAATACTTCTTCTATTCATATATCATTTCGTTTTAAAATCAATATAAAAGAAAACAGTTGATTCGCTATTTTAGTTTTGCACGATGCAAATATTAGTAAGTATCGAAATAAGTAAATAGATGGTGAATCTTAAAAAGAGTAATAAGCAGAAAAATATCACCTATTATCGAAGTTTTGTTTTGAGAGCAAACAAAACCCCGTTTTTTTTGTTAAAAACGTCATAAACAACTATTTAATGAACAAGAATCTTGTTTAAATTAGACGTTTTTAGTAAGTTTGCAAAATTCTATAAGAAGAATGATTTTTACGAAGAGCGTTTAAGACATTATCCTTAATCTGAAATCTGGACAATTTCAATCTCTTGGGATAATAAACAAGAACGCTCACGTCATTGTTATATGTATATTCGGAATAGGATATCTATATACCTATTGGCGTGGGCTATTGTTTATTACTTAGAGATGGGCAGTCCAGAGCCTCAGATTGGGTAATTTTCAATAGTTCCCACGCTTCTTTCTATATAAACCGCTTTACAATGGGAATAGGTAAAGATTATATTTCTGAGTTATTATGAAGAAAATCTATGGTTCACTCGTAAAGCGAAACATTTTTGAGAATAGGAATGCATCGCTTACAAACAAAAAAACAGAGCTTATATCAACACATTTTATCAAATTAAAATCAAAATACAAAACACTAACTGTATTTCATTAAATATAGTTATAACTACCCCCAATCAAAACAACACAATAATTAATATAACTATTACTTAAAGAGTAGTTGTCAATACCCAAATCTATTAGTTGCACAAAAACAGCTAATACAATATCTAAGAGTATGAAAATTCTAACATTTTGTTTACTGATAACATTCTTATTGTCAGGATGCAGTAGTAAAGTAAAAAAAAGCGAAGTAGTGTACGATAAACAAACTCAAACAATTTTGTATAGCAACAGACCCTATACAGGAATCATTGAGGGAGAAGACGAAGAAGCATATTGGAGCGCAGAAGTAAAAGAAGGAAAAATCATTTCTGAAATAGAAAAAAGGCCTAATGGATTTTCAGAAGTAAGGAAGTCCGATGGCACAATAGAATACTATAATAAAAGTGGTAAAGAAATCACGAAAGAAGAGTTTGATAATTCCAGCTCTCAATTATAAAACCATAAAACAATGAGGATGTGCCTATTATGACACACCCGCATAAACAAAGCCTAAGCTTGGGAAAGTCTAGGCTTTGTCACAAATAAAGAGGGTGCATCATTTTGACACACCCTCTTTCTCTATTGTCATTATCAGCCGAAACTGTTATTTATCTTTCTTGTAGTTATCCAAACCCGTTTGAAGAAATTCAATGTATTTGGGAACACTTTCATCAAAGCCATAAGGCTTATTGAGCGGCATACCTTCGTTGTTGACAAGCACGTAGAAAGGTTGTGCATTAGCACCAAACTTCACACGTTGCAGATAACTCCACTTGTCGCCTACGGTGCGAAGCGTACGTTCTGTACCATTCTCCATCACTTTCACAGGCTGCGAAAGAGGGGTTTTATTGTCTACATAAAGTGTAATCAGCACATAATCGTTGTTGATAATATCGCTCACCTTTTGGTTGGTCCACACAGAAAGCTCCATCTTGCGACAATTGACACAGCCATATCCCGTAAAGTCGAGCATCACAGGCTTGTTGTGCTGACGGGCATACTCCATACCCAAATCATAGTCGTCGAATTTAGCGTGAACTTCATTATTATACAAGTTGAAATCTTGTGTTTGCATAGGTGGCGCAAAAGCACTCACAGCCTTTAGAGGCGCACCCCACAAACCCGGAATCATATACACGGCAAATGCCAACGAGATAAGTGCCATAAAGAAACGTGGCACACTCACCTTGTTGTCATCATCATCGTGAGGGAATTTGATTTTACCCAACAGATAAAGCCCCAATAGGAAAAACAACACAATCCACAAAGCCAAAAACGTTTCACGATCTAAGATTCTCCAACCATAAGCCAAGTCGGCCACCGACAAGAATTTGAGCGCAAAAGCCAACTCTAAAAAGCCAAGTGTCACTTTTATCACATTCATCCAACCACCCGATTTAGGCATCGACTTCAGCCACGATGGGAAGAGTGCGAACAACGTGAAAGGAAGTGCCAACGCAATAGCGAAACCAAGCATTCCGATAGCAGGGGCTACCATACTACCCGATGTGGATACTTGCACCAATAGGAATCCGATGATAGGCCCAGTGCAAGAGAATGACACCAACGAAAGCGTGAAAGCCATTAAAAATATGCTCAACAATCCAGTGGTAGCTTCGGCCTTGTTGTCTACCGCACTACTCCATTTTGCAGGCAGTCTTATCTCGAACGCACCAAAGAAAGAGGCTGCAAAAACAACAAGCATCAAGCAAAATAGAATATTGAACACGGCATTGGTAGATAGTGCATTGAGAGCACTTGCACCAAATATCGCCGTAATCACAATGCCAAGCGTGACATATATCACCACAATAGAAGCACCATACGTCCAAGCGTCACGGATACCCTTCTTTTTATCTTTGGTACGTTTCAGGAAGAAGCTTACCGTCATCGGGATGATGGGCCAAACACAAGGTGTGAGCAATGCCAACAAGCCACCTAAGAATCCCGTCACGAATATATATATCCACGACATATCTTCGGTCGATTTGTTCTCTTCGCCGTAGTTATGAAGTTCGTCAATAACTGGTTTCCATAGGTAGTCGGGGGTCAATGGTTCTTTCACCTGCTCAGCTTCTTGCGTTGTCAAAACCTCATTGTCGGCAGCAACCTCTTTGCTGGCAGCAATGCTCAAATTGGTTTTGCCCGAAAACTGAAAGGGCACTTGAGTAGGAGGCAAGCAGTTTTCATCATTGCACGCACCATATTCAAAATAGCCTTCTATTTGGTAGGTTGCAGCAGTAAGCTTTAGTTTCTGAACAAACTTAGCATTGTTCGAAAAATAGCGAACTTGCATTTCAAACAGTTTGTCGAAGGTACTGATTTCATTGCCCTCCGCTTTGAGTTTGCCTTCCACCTCTGCGCCTTCAATCTTATCAATGTTGAATGTGGCAGAAATGGGGCCACCTGCGCCTAAATCGGTGGAATACAAATGCCACCCTGCATCAATCGTTGCCGAGAACACGATTTCAGCTTCCGTGTCCGAAATCTTATGTAGCTCTGTCTCTATCTTCACTGGTTCTTGAATTTGAGCATAGGCCGAAAAAACCACGAACATCAGCAATATCAAAGAGTATACTTTCTTCATTTTATCTATCTTAAAATTATTCTATAAAGGTTTGGTCGATATTATAATAGCGTTGTTACACTTCGTAGTCCACGCACGAACGGCTCTCTTTGGCCTCCGCAATAATTTTGGCAGCCGCCACGTGGTCGGGGTGTGTGGCATAGGTTTTCACATCTTCCAATGTATCAAACTCACTATAAAGAGCGATGTCCCACGTTTCACTTGGGTTCATATTTAGCCCCACCTCTACTTTGCGAATCACTGAGATTTTTGCAGGAAGCGCCTCAATAGCCATTTTAAATTGGCTCATTACCTCTCTTTTCTCTTCTACTCCAAGTTCATCTTTTAGCTTGAACAATACGATGTGCTTTACCATTACGTTATTTTTTAAATTTATTCTATGATTTCTCAATTTGTCACTTTCGCATCGAAAATGAAGGCAAAAGTACGTCTTTCGCTTCATTTTCCAAAATTATCAATTCCATTAGTAAGACTATACACAATTCATTTGATAGATATTAATGTTTATCGAGTAGAATATTAACATTTCGCACCATAACTCTTCATAGTTGATAAAACTATTATTTGGGTAGTCGACAGCTGGGTAAAAACATCTATCTCAAATAGAGTACGAAGCCACTCTATCCACGTCTTTTAATTAAGTTAATACTTAAAAAGCAAATACGAATGAAGAAACCATCTCTCTTTTTTTGGTGTCTCCTATTTTCACTTCTCACGGCCAATGCTGGCGAAATATACGTATCCAACAAAGGTTGCGACACCAACAAAGGCACCCAAGAATCGCCTTTACGCACCATTGCACAGGCTTTGAAACAAGCACGTGAATGGAGAAGGCTAAACAACATACAAATCACAAATGGTATCACGATTTTATTAGAAGAAGGTGTTTATGCCGAACCTAAAATGCTTTTTATTCGCCCTGAAGATAGTGGTACTATCGACTCGCCTACCATCATCCGTTCCCACTCTACCCAACAGGCTATTATCAGCGGAGGAGTAGCAGTAGAAGGATGGAAGAAAGGATGCGACGACCCACGTATTTCTCCATCGCTTCGCTCTAAGATATGGTGGGCAGATGCCCCGATGACGGGCAATCGTCGTTTGGAGTTTCGACAAAT
Source organism: uncultured Bacteroides sp. (assembly GCA_947074275.1). Lineage (GTDB taxonomy): Bacteria > Bacteroidota > Bacteroidia > Bacteroidales > Bacteroidaceae > Bacteroides. The sequence goes on along the minus strand of CAMTPA010000038.1, from coordinate 13,532 downwards.
GTGGGTGAACGGTGTAAAGGCACAACGAGCTTCTTTGTTGACCGATGGAGAGATGGAACGTATGGTTGATTTCTGCCCTCAAACCGAAACTATTACCATCCCCACTCGTTGCGTAGCAGGCATACAGAATGCCAAACAACTTGAAATGCTTGTACACCAGCGGTGGGCTACCGCAATCTTGCGAGTGGCATCGATGCAGAGCAAGGGTAATGAAACAATGGTTCGTTTTCATCAGCCCGAAAGTCAATTGGAGTTTACCCACCCGTGGCCTCAGCCCATCATCAATGGGGAGAAAGGCAGCTCATCGTTCAACTTGATGAATGCCCTTGAACTACTCGACCAACCGGGCGAATGGTTTCAAGATTATCCTTCGGGACGAGTTTATTACTATCCACGCCACGAAGAGGATATGACACAAGCGAAGGTGATGGCTCCAGCCTTAGAAACAATTATGCAGGTGGCAGGCACACCCGAACGTAACGTTGCACACATCCGATTCGAGAATCTGAGCTTTGAATATGCCTCGTGGATGCGCCCTTCTTTTGAAGGACACGTACCTCTTCAAGGTGGTTTCCCTTTGATTGACGCTTACAAACTACACATACCCGGACTGCCCGAAAAGGCTGAATTGGAGAATCAAGCTTGGATAAAACGCCCCGAAGCGGCTGTTCTTGTAGATTATGCCAATCACATCGTTTTCCACAATTGCACGTTTCAGCACTTGGCCGCCACCGCATTGGATCTAAACGAGGGAGTGGCTCACTCTGAAATCACCAACTGCCTCTTCACCGATGTGGGTGGCACCGCCATTATGATAGGCACATTTCCCGACGGAGGATTTGAAACCCATATACCCTATCGACCTGCATTGGAACAAAAATTATGCAGTAACATCGAGATATACAACAATCTAATCACCCAAACCACCAACGAAGATTGGGGAGCTGTGGGCATTGGCGCAGGTTATGTGAAAGGCATTCGTATTGTACACAACGAGGTTTCGCACGTCAACTATTCGGGCATTTGTGTGGGATGGGGATGGACTTCTCTCGAAAGTGGAATGTGCGACAACGTGATTGAGGCTAACTACGTGCATCATTTCGCCAAGCAGCTTTACGATGCCGGCGGACTCTACACGTTATCAAATCAGCCCAACTCCGTGATGCGAAACAACCGCATCGAGACTTTGATAGACGCACCCTATGCCACCAACGACCGTGCGTTTTATATCTATTTCGATGAGGCTACCGACGGATACATAGTGGAAAACAACTGGTGTCCCGAAGAGAGGTTTGGCACAAACAGACCAGGAGCCAACAGCCAATGGAGAAACAATGGGCCGCAAGTGTGCGATGAGATAAAGTACCGAGCAGGAAGGGTGACGCAATAATCTGCACACCATTTGCCAAGCAACTGAATTTGAATTAACAATATAGACATTAGTATGAGACCAACCAATTATCATCTATTCGACTTCCTCGACTTCGACACCGAACTATCGAAGAATGAATCTTTGTGGAAAGCCTATCCGCCTACCGCTATCAAGCAGAGCGAAGGAGATATTCACATCACCATACCTTTTCAGAAACAAGTGCTATCCAATGATATGATGGCCGACACTTCAGTTGAACTTGAAGAACACACACTTATTATCCGCCAATACACGCAAGGCATCACCCGTCTGTTTCTTAGCTTAGAGGGGCAGCCTATAAGCGATGAGTCGGAGATGCTTCAATTCAGCGAGCGAATAGAGAAGATGCCACTGAGCCTCACCGCTACCGATGAAGGCTGGGTCGTCGAAACGCAAGAAGGTATTCGCCGAGCGGTGGTCTACACCTTGTCCTGCCAGCTCGATCATTGGAGCGACCTATTGCCCGACCCTCAACCCACGTTCGATCTGCGTCTTTTTCCCGATGGCGTGCGTGAAATTAGGTTGGCTGCTTACGACCATTTCTCGCCTCCACGCTACGATGCTTTGCCTTTGGCATTTTGCAAGATGGACGACAACAGAGAACGAGCCACCCTTTCGTTTGAGTGTACCTCGGACGAGTGTTTTGCCGGAACGGGCGAGCGATTTGCCAAGATGGACTTGAGCGGACAATCGTTCTTCCTGAAAAACCAAGACGGACAAGGGGTGAACAACCGCCGAACCTACAAGAATATACCATTCTATATATCGAGCCGTATGTATGGAGCGTTCTATCACACTTGTGCATACAGCAAACTATCGCTGGCTTCGCACTCCACGCGCTCGGTGCAGTTCTTGAACGACCAACCTCAAGTAGATGTGTTTCTTATCGGAGGCAACTCCATCGAGGAGATACAACGTGGGTATCGCGACTTGACGGGCTACCCCACAATGCCACCACTTTGGAGCTTCGGGGTGTGGATGAGCCGTATGACCTACTTCAGTGCCGACGAGGTGAATGAGATTTGCGACCGTATGCGTGCCGAACATTATCCGTGTGATGTGATTCACTTGGATACAGGTTGGTTTGAAACAGACTGGCTGTGCGAATGGAAGTTCAACAAAGAGCGTTTTCCTAACCCAGAGGAGTTTATCAAAGGATTGAAAGACAATGGCTATCGAGTGTCGCTGTGGCAACTGCCTTATGTAGCCGAAAAAGCAGAACAGATAGATGAAGCACGTGCCAACGATTACATCGCACCACTCACCAAAATACAAGATTCGGAAGGGTCTAACTTCTCGACCCTCGACTATGCAGGTACCATCGACTTCACTTATCCCGAAGCCACACAATGGTACAAAGGATTGTTGAAGCGATTGTTGGATATGGGGGTGGTTTGCATCAAGACAGATTTTGGAGAGAACATACATATGGACGCTAAATATAAGAATATGTCGCCCGAATTGCTGAACAACCTCTATTCGCTTCTTTACCAAAAAGCGGCCTACGAAATCACCAAAGAGGTGACAGGCGACGGCATTGTATGGGCACGGTCGGCGTGGGCTGGATGCCAACGCTACCCCTTGCATTGGGGAGGAGATTCTTGCAGCTCGTGGGACGGTATGGCAGGATCGCTCAAGGGAGGTTTGCATTTCGGACTTTCGGGCTTTGCCTTTTGGAGCCACGATGTGCCGGGATTTCACACATTGCCCAACTTTATGAACTCGGTGGTGGCGGATGATGTGTATATGCGCTGGACACAGTTTGGCGTATTCTCGTCGCACATACGCTATCACGGCACCAACAAACGAGAGCCGTGGCATTACCCTGCCATTGCCCCCATCATAAAAAAATGGTGGAAGCTGCGCTACACGTTGCTGCCTTATATCATAAAGCAGAGCGAAAAAGCAGTGAATAGTGGCTATCCACTACTACGCGCATTGTTGTTTCACCACCCTGCCGATAAGGTATGCTGGCACATCGACGATGAATACTACTTTGGCGATGACTTCCTCGTAGCTCCTGTGATGAACAGCCTCAACCGCCGAGATGTATATCTGCCCCAAGGAGAGTGGGTGGATTTCTTCACTGGCGAGTGCCTCACAGGTGGTTGGTATTATGATGTAGATGTACCGCTCGATGTGATGCCTGTGTATGTACGCAAAGGAGCCGTTATCGACATATATCCCGAAGAGGTGGAGTGTACCGACGAGATGGATCTAAACAAGAGCGTGGAGCTGCACATTGACGAGAACTTTAACGGCATTTGGAATTAATAAAACAACAATAAGATGAAGACTTGGAAACCGAACTTAGAAGAGACTAAGAAGAAGTACATTAACTGGTGGAATCAAAAGGGTATCGTGCTCAATATGTGGGAACACTTTCAAGAGGGAGTGTCACCACACGCTGAGGTAGCTATGCCAACTACTCCAAAAGATTTGAATCAAAAATGGTTCGACCCTCAATGGCGTGCCGATTACTTAGATTGGTATGTGGCTCATAGCAGCTTGAAGGCGGATATGCTGCCTGTGGCAAACACACAATTGGGTCCCGGCTCATTGGCTGCTATATTGGGCGGTGTGTTCGAAGGAGGAGAAGACACTATTTGGATACACCCCAACCCCAATTTTACAGACGAGATAACCTTCGACTCGCAACACCCGAACTGGTTGCTTCATAAAGAGTTGCTCAAAGCTTGCAAGGCGAAGGCCAATGGAAACTATTACGTAGGGATGCCCGACCTTATGGAAGGGCTTGATGTACTTGCCGCTTTAAAGGGCACAGACAGCGTGCTACTGGACACGGTGATGCAACCAGAAGTGCTGGAGCAGCAGATGCAGCAAATTAATGATATTTACTTCAAGGTGTTCGACGAGCTATACGACATCATTCGTGAAGGCAATGAAATGGCTTTTTGTTACTTCTCGGCGTGGGCACCCGGCAAAATGACCAAGCTGCAAAGCGATATATCGACAATGATAAGCGAGGATGATTTTCGTCGTTTTGTGCAGCCATTCATCCGCCAGCAATGCCAAAAGATAGACTACACGTTGTATCATCTCGATGGTGTTGGGGCGATGCACCACTTACCTGCCCTACTCGAAATTGACGAACTGAATGCTATACAATGGACTCCGGGTGTAGGAGAGCCACAAGGAGGTTCGGCCAAATGGTACGACTTATACAAGAAAATTTTGGCAGGTGGCAAAAGCGTGATGGCTTGCTGGGTGACATTGGATGAGCTACGTCCACTGCTCGACAACATCGGTGGCGAAGGGGTACATCTCGAAATGGATTTCCACAACGAAAAAGAGGTGGAGCAGGCAATGCGCATTATCGAAGAGTATAGCACTTCATCAACACAAGCAGATGAAGTAACGAACAACGAAGCTACCGAACAGATAGAACAAGAAAGCATCAGCCTGACAACCGAGGAAGCTCCAAAGGAGGAGTTAACACCCTTGTTCGACGCTATCGTGGCAGGCAAGATGGAGAGTGCCATCGAAGTAACCAAGCAGGCAATAGAGACGGGTGTAGCACCACAGTATATCATCAATAACTATATGATAAAGGCAATGGGCGAAGTGGGGCAACGTTTTCAAGACGGAAAGATATTTGTGCCTCAACTCTTAATGGCCGGACGTGCGATGAAGGGAGCACTCGAACTACTCAAACCACTGCTTCAAGGCAATGCCTCGGCCACATTGGGCAAGATAGTAATAGGCACAGTAAAAGGCGATTTACACGATATAGGCAAGAATCTTGTGGCATCGATGCTCGAAGGTTGTGGATTTGAGGTGGTGAACATTGGCATTGATGTGCCAGCCGAAAAGTTTGTCGAAGCCGTACAAGAGCACAATGCAGATATACTCTGTATGAGTGCACTGCTCACTACTACAATGAACGAGATGAAAGAGGTAATCGCTGCCTTAGAAACAGCAGGCATACGCAACCAAGTGAAAGTGATGGTAGGTGGCGCACCTGTCAATCAAAATTTTGCCGTTGAGATTGGTGCCGATGGATATAGTGATAATGCAAACTCGGCAGTAGCGGTGGCCAAATCTCTATTGGGAAAAGGAAACTAAGTACAAGGCAATTATACAACTTATAATCTAATATGATAGAAACTCATTTTTTAGGAACACTCGATTGGGGTATCTTAATACTCTACTTCGTTATATTAATCGGCATTGGTATATGGGCAAGCACCAAACGCAAGAAAGGGAGCAGTCTCTTTCTTGCCGAACGGTCGCTGCGCTGGCATCACATCGGGTTTTCGATGTGGGGCACCAATGTTGGGCCATCTATGCTCATAGCCTCGGCAAGTGCGGGGTTCACTACGGGTATTGTATCGGGCAATTTTGCTTGGTATGCCTTTGTGTTCATCGCTTTGTTGGCTTTTGTCTTCGCTCCCCGATACTTGGGCACACGCATCACTACCCTACCCGAGTTTATGGGCAAACGATTTGGCGAGTCTACACGCAACATCTTGGCGTGGTATACCATTGTCACAATACTCATCTCTTGGCTTGCTCTCACCCTTTTTGCAGGGGGTATACTCATCAGGCAGATATTCGAAATACCGATGTGGAAGTCGGCGATTATGCTTTTGCTTATCGCTGCATTCTTTACGATGCTGGGTGGACTCAAGGCGGTGGCATATACCAACGTGTTTCAGATGTTACTGCTTATATTGGTATCGTCTACCCTCACCATTGCTGGTATATATAAGGTGGGTGGTGTATCGGCATTAGTCGATACCATTCCGTCGGATTATTGGAACTTGTTTCGCCCAAACAGCGATGCCGACTTTCCGTGGCTACCCATTGTGCTGGGCTACCCCGTGATGGGCGTTTGGTTTTGGTGCACCGATCAGTCGATGGTGCAACCCGTATTGGCGGCTAAGAGTCTAAAAGAAGGACAGCTTGGAGCAAACTTTACAGGGTGGCTCAAAATACTCGATGTGCCGCTCTACATCTTGCCCGGTGTCATTTGTTTGGCTCTATACCCCAAGCTCGATAATCCCGATGCTGCTTATATGACAATGGTCACCAACTTATTCCCCACAGGAATGGTGGGTTTGGTGTTGGCTGTGTTGGTAGCTGCATTGGTCAGCACCATTGGTTCGGCACTCAATGCACTTAGCACCGTATTTACAATGGATATATATGTGAAGAAGATTAATCCGCTTGCCACTCATCAGGTGATTATCCGTGTGGGACGTGTGGTGACGGTAGTAGGCGCACTGATTTCGATACTCATCACCATTGCAATAGATAGCATTCAGGGGTTAAATCTATTCAATGTGTTTCAATCTGTGCTGGGCTTCATTGCGCCTCCTATGGCTGCTGTATTCTTGTTTGGCATTTTTTGGAAAAAAACTACCACACGTGCTGCCAATGCTGCACTCACCTTCGGCACGGTGTTTAGCATCGGAGTAGGCATTCTTTATTTATGGGTGTTTCCAGCCGACAGCTACGAAGCTTGGCCTCATTTTATGCTATTGTCGTTCTATCTATTTGTGTGCATCAGTTTGGGTATGATGGTGATTTCTATACTCGACACCAATCCACAGGGCAATGCGCTAAGCATCGAAAAAGTGTCGGAAAAAACATCAAAGACGGTGGTGGCAGCGTGGATGTTACTTGCCATTGTGATGGTGGGACTTTACATCTATTTCAACGGACGATAACGTTTATATCAATACAAACAAATATGGTTTATCTGCAAGTTTTCGTATTGATTCTTTTGTATTTTTCAAACGAATATCCCTACAATAGTTCAAACACTTTTGTATATAATCATTGTTTAGGGTTACGATTATAATTACCCTTAATTATCAAAAAGCAATAGCAGCTTTTACAGTTTATAAATTCTTCCGCCCCCTATAACACAAAAAACCACTCCAATAAATAGAGTGGTTTTTTGTGTTATAGCCTGTCTTCAATAATGAGCAATACCAATCGAACGCTATTCGAACTTAAGAACGAAGCGCGCTTGATGCTCGCCCGATGCCCAATAAGCTTGCGAAGAAGGGCCTACTAAGTCGGTAGTGTTCACCTTGTTGCGCACAGCAGGAATCACTTTCATCAAACTGATACCTGTTGATGGCAATCGGTAAAGTATCTCGTCACGTCCATCGCGTGGTTGATATACACCCACATACGCATCGGGAGTTTCGTTGAGTAGGCTGATGGTGCCTTGCTGGGTGTTGATTTGCATCCACTGCACATCGGCAAAGTAGCCTTTAAATTCGGGGTACGTAAAGCTTTCGCCGGGGATGGGATCGTTATAATCATTTTCCCACAAGCCAAGCTGAGGCCCGTGAAGTCGGTTTTGCCACACACGATAAGGGCCGGCTCCTACCCATTTCTTACTCAACACTTTCTCTTCGGGATAGTCAAACATCACTCCCATCAAATCTACCACACCATTGAAGTTGTATGCTACGTCTACCGAAGCTGTTCCATCGGGAGCTATCGTCCACACCACTCGGTCGAGTGAACCTAAGCGATAAGTAGCGGTCACCGAAAGACTGTCGCCAGTATATGCCGTGGTGAGCGATACAAACTTGCCTGCATCTTCAAAGGTGGTGTACTGGGTCTTCTTTTTCTCAGCGTCCTTGTCATCGTGATTGTAGAACTGATCGAGTGAGCGATCGGCACGACGAGCAGCCACAAAGCGAGGGCCGTTGGTGAGTTCGATGGTGCGCGACCCTACTGCCACCGATTTAAGTTGCCCATCTTCTTTGCTGAAGGTAAATACATCTTTACCAGCAGTCACCACAAGCTGAGCGGCATTTTCGGTGAACGATGGTTTGCTTGCAACAGTCCAAGTTGACTGATTCACTTTATCGAGCGGATAGCTCCACGTGAAGAGGTCTTGCCCCGTAGCGTCGTAGGCAGTCAGAATCAATGCGTTGGCTCCTTTTACGGCAGCAGGTATTTGTATTGTTCCGCTGGTGCGAGCTGGGATGTTGCCAAACTTCACTTCGCCTTGTTTCAACACCTTTACGGCATCTTTGCTCGATGCTGTGGGTAGCGAAACATACTCGTAGCGCAGGCGGCAGGTGTTGAGGTTGGTAAAGTCGTAGCGATTTTCCACGTTCATATTGCCATCAAAGCTTGCACCTATGTGGGCATTGGTGAACTGAATAGGGCACCACACTTGCTTAATGGTGTAGTAACTTCCTTCCTTCTCGTGGTGTGGGCCTACAATGCCATCAGCTCCAAAGTTGCCAACGTTGTCGATAAAGCCACCCATATCCACACGTTTCACTCCTTCATCGGCAAGCACCCATAAGAAACCACCTGAGCAACGTGGGTGATTGCGCATCATTTCCCAGTAATCGTGCAGGCCTGCTCCGTGTCCGCCGTCGTACAAGCCGTGCAGAAACTCGGTAGGCATAAATATCTCCGGTTGGCGCATATAGTTCTGACTTTCGCCATACGAGCGGTAGTGCATTGTTTCGTAACCGCTAAAATTGCCTTGTGGATGAATCACAGGACGCTTCTGTGGATCGTAAAGATGAAACTCTCCATCAAGCTCTGTATTCCAGCCTTTTTCGTTGCCATTGGCCCACCATATCACCGATGGATGATTCACGTCTCTTGTTACAAGCGATTTCACTAACTTTTGCCCTACAATGGTTTCGTGCTTTCCGTGCCAGCCTGTCAGCTCGTTCATCACATATAGTCCAAGCGAGTCGCACGCTTCGAGAAACTCTGGATCGGCTGCGTAGTGGCTTAGACGAACGGCGTTCATATTCATCGACTTGATTAATAGTACATCTTCGATGTTTTTGGTCTTGCTTAGTGTGCGACCGCTTTCGGGACGGAAGCTATGACGATTAACCCCTTTTATCAACACACGTTCACCGTTGATGTAAAGCCCATCACTTTCGCGAGTTTCAATGGTGCGGAATCCGAACTTCTGCTTTTCGGTGTGAAGCACCTTGCCATCTTTGCCCACAAGACTAAAGGTAGCTGTGTAGAGGTTTGGAGTCTCTGCGCTCCACAACTTAGGTTGGTTCACGTTCATTTGCACCAATGCCAAATCGCTCGACGTACGTACGGGAGTTATTGTCTCGGCCACTTTTTTGCCATCGCTACCCGTTATCACGGTTTTCACCTCAGCTCCTTCCAAAGCACGGTTTAGTTGACACTCAGCGGTAAAACTACCATTGGCTTTAGCATCAATACTTACTTGTCCAATGTTGAGAGCGGGCTTAGAGATGATAAACACAGGACGGATGATGCCACCAAAGTTCCAATAATCGGCACGACGCTCCGAAAGGTTGACACCAGCGTTGGTGCTTTCTTTGCTTACTGTCACTTCCAACACGTTTTTCTTTTTGGGACCAAAAAACACTCGGTCGCTCACGTTGTAAACAAAGCGATTGAAACCTCCTTGATGCGGCTCACCGGCTTTGCGTCCGTTGATCTGTGCTTCAGTATCGGTCATAGCCGCTTCAAACACAAGCTCTATTTGTCGTCCATTCCACGCTTCGGGTAGTTCAAACTCGTATTTGTACTTGCCCTTTTCATCGGCTATGCCTTCGGGGAAAGCTTTTCCGTAGAAGCGCATACCATACTGATAGGTACCAAATCCTTGCAGCTCCCAACAAGAAGGCACACCTATCTTTGTCCATTCGCCCGAGTTGTTACCACTGGTGCAGTAGAAATCCCACTCCACCATATCGTCGCATCCCGTACCCGATAGATACTGACGCTGTGTCTCCACACCTGTCTGCGCTTGTAGGGTGGCAGAGAGTGCCAAAGCTGCTAAAATTGAAGTTACTTTTCTCATTTTTATTGTTTTTATATTGATGCTTATAGATTACTAATTCGTATGCGTAAAGTATACGTTTTACTCTTGTCGATGGCATATTTTTTTAGCACTCCAGGGCCACAACTACTATTGCCCAACCCCAACACGGCAGCATCAATACTAAGTGTGGTGTACGAGCAAGGTTGTAGTTGGTAGTCGTGTGTGGCTGTGCTTATATCAGCCGTCGTATATGGTAAAGCCGAAAAAGAGAATGGTGCGTCTAAAGTGGTGATGCGAATGCCCTCCCCTTTTTTATTGGTAAGTATCACCTCGTTCACCTCCTCGTGGTTGCCGCTGTCTTGCGGACGTGGATAGTGTGTGTATTGCTCTGCCACAGTACTATTCCATCTTCCTATCGAAGTAGAGCTTTTACGGTCGGGGTAGCTTTCCCACGGCCCAAGCCCATACCACGACAAGTTGTCATAAGCTCCATCTACGGCAAACACCGCTCCCAATCGGGGTAATTCGGGCAACTCCCCTTTGGGCTGATAGGTTTGCTCTATGTCGATAGTACCATCGGGATAGCGAGTGTTACGAATGGTGACGATGATAGAACCATTGGCATACTGATACTCTTGCACCTGCTCTTTTACTACGGTTTCCGATGATTGGTTTATCACCTTCTCGGGCGATAATTGCTTGATTTCGGGTGTATCCATTCGGTTGTTTCGCCAGTCTTTTGCCAACCAATTGCCAAAGCTTCGGTCGTTGTCGGTGGGTGCACGGTAGGCCTGAAAGCCTTGGTAGGTTATTTTCCCGTCGATGGTTCTGGACTTGTTCTTCTGCTTCATAGGCAGACGGGCCACTGCCATCGGGTTGGCGTGCAAGGCAAATTGCTGGCTCATCACCTTATGTCCCGCCTTTGCCCAAAGTACATCTGTCTTGAGCACCACCTCTACATTGAGGCGCACATCAGCCGTAGTATCCACTTTAGATGAATGGATAGGCATATTGTAGCCAAATAAGCTGACATTGACAGCTGTTGTTTTTCCCATCTTCAACTGTGGCATCGCTACCTCTTGGGTTTCGCCAGGCAGAATGATGGGTGGTGTAAACTCACCTTTCTGCATCTCTTTGCCGTTGGAAGTAACACTCCACTTAAAGAGATAGTCGCTCAAATCAATGTGATGGTTGCGATTGGTAATTGCCAAGCGATGTTGCTTATTGCCATCTATGATTGTGTCTACTAACTCCAGAGCCACAGGTGCATACACCTGCTTCACTTCCCAATATTTAGGTGTGGTTTCACGTTCACTCATCACCACCCCATTGAAGCAGAATGCTTTGAGATTTGGCTTATCGCCAAAATCGCCACCATAGGCCATAAACTCCGTTCCATCGGGCAAAGTCTTGTAGAGTCCCTGGTCTACCCAATCCCAAATGAAGCCACCCAACATACGGGGGTTACTATAAATCTCGTCCCAGTATTCTTGGAAGTTACCCAATGCGTTGCCCATACTATGTGCATATTCGCTGGTCATTACAGGACGCTGGTCGTTATCTCTTTCAGCTATTTCGAGCAATCGTTCCCAACGGGCATTCTCGGCACGCTCTTTATCCTCGCCCTCTGTAATGCCGGGATTGAGGTACTCGTCCTTCACACGAGTATAAAAACGGCTAATCACGTCTACGGTGTAGGGGTCGGGCAATCCGTCAACGCCTTGTGCTCCCTCGTAGTGCACGGGGCGTGTAGGGTCCATCTCTTTGAGCCACGCCGATATAGCGGCGAAGTTTGCCCCATAGCCACTTTCATTCCCCATGCTCCACATCACGATGCTTGGGTAGTTGCGGTCTCGCTTGCCCATACGTACGGCACGGTCGAGAAAAGCAGCGTGCCAGTCGGGCGTATTGGCCAGTTTGCCCCTTACGCCGTGGGTCTCGATGTCTGCTTCGTCCATCACATACATCCCCAAGCTATCGCAAAGCTCGTACCATCGGCTCACGTTGGGGTAGTGGCTGGTGCGCACGGCATTGATGTTGGCTTGCTTCATCAGCAGGATGTCTTGCAACATACGTTCCTCGGTCATCACGCGTCCCAATCGTGGGTCGTGCTCGTGGCGGTTTACCCCACGCAGGCGAATGGGCTGGTTGTTGACAAGCATCTGCCCCCCTTTTATTTCAATCTGCCTGAAGCCTACCGATTGGTCTACTCGCTCCACTACCTCACCCTTGCCGTCTATAAGCTGCAATTGAAGTTTGTATAGATAAGGAGTTTCGGCAGTCCACCTTTTAGGCGATTCTATCAGCTCGGTCATTCGTCCCAACTTGCGGGGTGCACGTTGCGAATACCACTCGTTCATGCGGCTCGCTTTATTGTCCAAGTCGAGAATCTCTTCCACATCGCCCTCCATCGTGGCGACGTGATGCCCATCGGCATTGGTCAGCACCGCCCTGAGGGTATAGTCTTGCCCCTTTCCACCGTCGTACACACTAAACTGAGGGTCTACTTGCAAGGTGAAGTTGTCGCACTGTTTATCGGCCGCCAACGTGCGCACAGCATAGTCGCGAATACGGACATCGGGGGTGTGATACATACCAATGCTGCGATGAATGCCCCCCAATCGCCAAAAGTCTTGGTCTTCGAGGTAAGAACCATCACTGTAACGATACACCTCGACGGCTATTTCGTTGTTGCCCGGTTGTAAGTAAGGAGTCACTAAAAACTCACTTGGTTCCATACTGCCCTGACTATATCCCACTCTCTCGCCGTTTATCCATACATAAAACGCACTCATCACTCCCTCAAAACGCAGGAAAGTCTGCCCCTGCTCAGTCCAAGTGGCAGGCACATTGAAGCTCCGTCGGTATTGCCCCACTGGGTTGCGCTCTACGAACGTGGTGTAATCTTCGCGTGGTGTGCTCATCACCCGTGGCGGATCAATCTTGAATGGATAGCCTGCCGACACGTATATGGGCGTGCCGTAACCGTTGATTTCCCAGTTGGCAGGCACAGGGAAAGTAGTCCAACCACTATCGTCGAAGTCGGTTTGGTAAAACCCTATCTCCCTTTCATCTGGTGTAGCCGTCCACCTGAACTTCCACTCTCCATCGAGCGAAAAGGCTCTGTCGCCCTTCGCCTCAGCATAAGGAGTGAATGCTGCCCGTGCCGGTTCACGGTTGATTTGGAGCACGTGATGGTTTTCCCAATCATTTATTTGCTGTGCTTGTGCCGCCAACGAGCAGCACAAGGTAGTTGCTATCAATAGATGTAGTTTCATAACCAAAGTCTCTTTCTTATTGAACATCGAGTGCATCGAACGCAATGCCATCCATATCATCGCCCGAAATCTC
>CAMTPA010000037.1 GCA_947074275.1 uncultured Bacteroides sp. | reverse complement strand
CTTCAGGCTTTCTCAGTTCTCCTCCTGTAAAGTTGCGTCCAGCAGGAAGTTTAGCATCTTCACAAGTAATGGCACCAATCCACTGACTGCACGAGAACAGCTCCTCACTCTTTAATTGTTTATACCCAAAAGTTGCTTCATCGCTCCATATCGAAGACTTATCGGTTTCGTCCCACACACGAACACGCCAAGTATATTGCCCAGAGTTATTGCGCGCCGAAAAAGCTTTGCTTACATCGACAAGCTGACTTTGCGATGAATCAACTTTTCCGCTACTCCATACTAAGTTGTTATTGAGTGCATCACGAATTTCTATTTCATAAGCCGATTGTGAAGTTCCATTTTCATCCGAAATCATTTGCCATCCTAAACGAGGAGTTTCGTTGAGCATAGTCGGGTTTAATTGCATTTCGGCTGTTAGGCGAATAACTTTAATTCCCTCAGCTGAAGCCAGCCAAGGGAATGCAAAGAAACAAGCCAATAAGATATATTTTTTATGCATCTGTATTTTCTGTTTATTCAAAGAAAGATTATAGCACATCCTCTACTATCAAACGACCTAATTTATCAGAATGACCTACCTCTACACCGTCTACAAAAATGCGAAGCCCTTTGCCTTGATTGTATCGATCGCCATTTTTATCCCACAATATAGTCAGATTGTGTCCGTGATATGAAATGTTGTCCAAGCAGAAATAATCCCATTTGCCCTCGGGAATCAATGGGTTAATCTCAATGGTATTGTCTAAGCGAGGACGAAGACCTATCAGTCCAGTAATCATCAAGTCATTGAAAGTAGAGTGATTGTAATAACGGGCACGTTCCTGATCGCCTTTAAGCCAGTAACCAGTCACTTCATCTTGATATTCGCCAATATAAGGACGACCACGATGATGCTGCGATTCTACATATTTTTCCATCTGATCGAAGTAAATGCTATCATTTATCGTGTTTTGTGGATAGTTGTTGATGTAGTTTGCCATAGCTGTGAGTGTTTGCGATGAAGCAAAAGGCCAAATAGCCCCATCCCACTCACACTTGCCTACACCGTGTGTACGAAACAAAGGGTGACGACGCTCGGCAGTAGTCATACCATAAGGAGCTGAAAAACCTTTCGTATCGGTTATTTGTTCCCAAGCCACTTCGTATTTTGGATTGGCATCGGGCAAATTGAAATACCACGGAATGTAACCGATGGCTTCGCGAACATTGGCCGACGAATCACCACGGTGTGTTTCAAAGAATTGGTGTTTTTCGTTCCACAACTCAGTTTGAAGCAGGTGTTTTATAGAATCTGCCTTTATACCATATTTCATAGACATTTTCTCGTTTCCAGTCATCAGCCCGATTGTAGTCAACGCTTTTGCATTGCCATACATATAACTATTGATGGTGGGGCGAGCATACTTTTTACGTCTTCCACCGCTAATAGACTCTTCCATACCATCCTGCACATCACCTTGCCAGTAAAGTCCATTGGGCAAACGATGGGTATTTTCCCAACGAGCATACTCAGCCTCTAAGTCGGGCACCATATCGAGCAGATAATCTACATTGCCATCTACCATATAACGCCCAAATAAAGCATCGGCATTCCACGAGCTAAAGTTACCTATCTTTCCCATTGGCTGACCATCGTTGCCACGATACCACGTATGCACTATTTGATCTAAATATTGTGAATTGCGCAACCAACGGCTTTCGTAGATGTGGTGTCCCACAGCACAAGCTATCAAGTTGTATTTATCAGCATACGAACGTGGTACTAAAAATTCAGTCATCGCATAGCCCACAGGTGTCTCTTTGATGTGTTTACGAAGCGACCACCAGCGATAATAATACATCTCCTCAAAGTTTTTTTGTGGACAATCGAACAAAGGAATATTCTCTTCCATCCAAGCAGACGATTGTGCATTGGGGATAGCTTGAATAATGTTTTCGTCTTCCATACCGTTAAAATAATCGGCATAATGAGCGTAGTCTTTGTATTTGAGCACAGCCGAAGTTGCATCTTTATCGGTAGAGGCTGATTTAAAATTGGCTATGCGATAAATACTAAGTGGCTCTTGGTCTCCTGCGTTGGGTAGTGTCCCGTCCCAGTCGGCGGGAGTTTCGGTAGTGGGATGTAAACGACGTTCTCCAGTACGGAAAGAGACACGTTCGATAGCAGGAACAGGGGAGTAAAACATACGTTGCCCCACTTTTTTACCATCAATATAAATTTGAATCAAACGGTTGTCTACCGACAATATCGCTTCAATATGGTAGGTTTTGTTTGGCTCGTATTTAATAAGGTTTGCCGAGCGAGCACCACCTTTCAAGCGCATCATTCCATCAGAATCTAAAGCGATACGCGAAGCAACAGTTCCTTTATTATCAAGAAACTCTATTTGTAGATTTCCATTGTTGCTTTGAGCCGTTTGCAAATCGAAAGAGACTTTCAGTTCTTTGCTGGCAGGAAGCATACGCTCTACTTTGGCATAATCGTATAAATCTTTATCTTGCAATACCAACCACTCTTCACTCAGTGATACAGGTGCCCATTTCAAAGAGTAGATATTCCAATCAGTCAGTTCGCTCAAGTTTTCGAAATTGCTAAAATTATCATCTGCGTGAGCAGTAGCTTGCAAACGCACCGGCACAGGAACACGAGAAATCCACATATCCTCTTTGTTTACACTGTAGCTAAGCCACATATCACCATCGGCAGGTGTTCCATTGCCCTCCTGAATACCACGAACATATTGTGGACCATACGATTTGTAGTTTCCACCATATCGCATAGGCGATATTTCGCCGTGAATCAAATTGAGAGTAGTATATTCCAAACCATCTTTGCTTAATGAGATAGCAAGTGGCCAGCGAAACTCCGATGGGTTGTAAACTGTAGCATACGTGCCATCGCTCAAACGTTGTCCCCATATTTTAGCATTACTATTTACAAATCCTTTTGCACGCTCTACTGGTTCTGCCCACGTATTTCCTCCATCGCTGCTGGTAGATGTAAGAGCATGTTTCCACAATGCAACCAATTCTCCATTGGGCAACGTGTAGTCGCAATAGGCTTTATACGATTTGTTTAATGGAATAAGTGGTTCGTTGCGATCGGCTTCTTCTACCCACTGCATCATATAGCGTGGATTGGCAAGAATCTCTTTGCAAGCTTTTACAAACCCTTTGTCTTTATTGCGTGTATAAAAGGGGAAACTTGTATTTTTTTCGTTGAACCCGTGATTGTAATAGATAAAATAAATAGGTCCCAATGAGCCATCCGCATTGATTTCTCGTATCACACGCCCAATGCCATTACCATCGTTGGGATCGTCTTTTTTATCGAAAGCCACCCCATAATAACCCATTGCAAAAAGTCTATCATCGCTCGACACATAAAAACCTACTCGTTGGTGCATAATAGCATCCAAATCTTTTGCTTTATCATCTCTACCTGGCTTGGTATAGCCATCGGGCACACGATATATAGGGAAAAGAATTTCGGGGTTAGTCCAATTGTAACCATCTTGAGAAGTTTGAAGCAAAGTTTGTGAAGGTGGAACGTGTTCATCCACAGGGTCGGCAAGATAGTGCATAAAGAAAGTATCGTTCCAGTATGCCATCATAGGTTGATGATTGTATGTCCAGCCACCTCCGTTTTCTTCCGAAGGATTTTCACGATTGGCACGCATCACTTGAATGTTGTGAACACCCATCACCGGAGAGAGTTGTCCGTCGTGATAGTCGGGATTAGACAGTTGGCTACCTGTATAATGTACACGCTCTTGCGCTACTGCTCCACAAGCAGCCGAGCAGAGCATAGCAAAAGTAAATAATTCTTTAAATCTCATAGTTTTTCTTGATATATTGTCTGTTAGGGCAAAATATTGTCTCTATTCATCATTTTCTCTATCACCGATTGAGGCGCACGAAAAATTGTGCCGTGTTTATGTCCTTCGGGAATATTTACCTCATTGGTCACATCTGCAAAATTCACAAAATCGCTGGTACGCATTGCTCCATATATTTTGTTGTTGTAATCATCATAATAAACGATGTAGTCATTGCCAACCTTTGTCACACAAGGCCCTTCGGTCAGAAAACCTGTGAATGGTTCGGAAGGCTGGCTCCACGGCCCGTAAGGAGAATGGGCAAAAGAAATTTGCAAATTGCGATTAGGGCGAGTATTGTCTTTTATCACCATCACATAGTCTTTGGGGGCACGCTTCACAATAGCAGCATCAATAGAGCTGTACCCTGGGTCAATCAACAATTTGGTTTCAGAGAAGTTTTTAAAGTCTTTAGTAGTGGTATAGTACTGACGATGGTTGTTTTTCACATCTTCAATTCCATTATCATATTTGCCAGGAACGCACGATGCCCATACCACCATCAATTGTTCGTTTTCATCGTCATAAAACAATTCGGGTGCCCATACGTTGACCGTTGTGGTATCGTGAGCCATCACTGGTATCAACTGTTGCTCCGACCAATGAATCAAGTCTTTACTATTGGCATATCCAAAGCCCAAATCGCCGCGCCAACTGGTAGTCCACACCAAATGATATGTTTCATCGGGCGTGCGCACTATCGATGGATCGCGCATCACGCGCTGTTTGCCTATTTCAGGTTTAAGCCAAATGCCGGGAACACTATCCCAATTGACACCATCTTCACTGTAAAGAAATCGCAAACCCTCGGTAGCAGGTTCGTGAAAAGAGGTGAATACATACAACTCCTTTTCGGGTTTATTACATCCCATTAACCCCAAAAGGCACACTATGGCACAAAGATTTATCAGTTTTCTCATTTGTCAATAAGTTCCGTTCTACTATATTTTTCTCTAATGAGAGACGGGAAAGCAACTTTTTTGTACTCTTTTGCCCCACAAAACGACTACCATCACAAAGATAATAAGTAGGTGGCAAAATACTAAAAAACATCATTTGAGAAAATTCAATATTAATCATTAATAAACAACTATCTCAAATTTTACAGGTTTACCTTATTGGTTTCAGCACAATAATCACTCTATTTACAAAACTTAAACAACTATCAGATGAACTATGAACATTTGAAAAGATACTTGTTAACAGCTATTTCTCAAACTGTTAACAATTGATAGAGAGCATTCACAACAAGTGTATCAACACAGAACCCAACTTACCATTTAAAAACAAATAAGAGAAAATAACTACAATCTAATACTTTTATTTCTATATTTGCGAATATATAAAACCTATTAATATATTTTTTATTATGGCTAAAATAACCAAAGAAGCTGCTTTGCTTTATCACTCAGAAGGCAAACCAGGCAAAATAGAGGTAGTCCCTACTAAACCACATAGTACCCAATATGACTTGTCGCTTGCCTACTCGCCAGGTGTAGCAGAACCTTGTCTCGAAATAGAAAAACATCCTGAAGATGCTTATAAATATACAGCAAAAGGAAATTTGGTTGCAGTAATCTCGAACGGTACAGCCGTTTTGGGACTGGGCGACATTGGTGCATTGGCAGGCAAGCCTGTTATGGAAGGCAAGGGATTGCTTTTTAAAATTTACGCAGGGATTGACGTGTTTGATATTGAACTGAACGAAAAAGATCCTGAAAAATTTATCGAAGCCGTTAAAGCAATTGCACCAACATTCGGAGGTATTAATTTAGAAGACATCAAAGCCCCTGAATGTTTTGAAATTGAAGAACGACTGAAAAAGGAACTTGATATACCTGTGATGCACGACGACCAACACGGAACAGCCATTATTTCGAGTGCCGGACTGCTCAACGCATTGGAGGTTGCAGGAAAAAATATTCAAGATGTAAAAATTGTAGTGAATGGAGCTGGAGCGTCGGCTGTGTCTTGTACCAAACTATATGTATCGCTGGGTGCGCAGCTGAAAAACATTGTGATGCTGGATAGTAAAGGGGTGATTAGCAAAGAGCGCACTGATTTGAATGAACAGAAACGCTATTTTGCCACCGACCGCACTGATATACATACACTTGCAGAGGCTATCAAAGGAGCAGATGTATTTTTAGGACTATCCAAAGGCAATGTATTGACACAAGATATGGTGCGCAGTATGAACTCCGACCCTATCGTGTTCGCATTGGCAAATCCGACTCCCGAAATATCATACGAGGACGCTATGGCAGCACGCCCCGATGTGCTTATGGCAACAGGACGCTCGGACTATCCCAACCAAATCAACAACGTGATTGGCTTCCCTTATATCTTCCGTGGCGCACTCGACACACACGCTACCGCCATCAACGAAGAGATGAAGCTTGCGGCAGCACACGCCATTGCCGACCTTGCCAAACAGCCCGTACCCGATGTGGTAAATACCGCTTATCAGGTAAACAACTTCACTTTCGGACGTGACTATTTTATCCCCAAACCCGTAGACCCACGCTTGATAACTGTGGTGTCGTGCGCCGTAGCAAAAGCTGCAATGGAAAGTGGTGTGGCTCAGAAACCAATCACCGATTGGGAAGGTTACGAAGTGCATCTGCGTGAATTGATGGGATATGAATCCAAATTATCTCGTCAGCTGCACGACACAGCTCGTATTTGTCCACAACGTGTAGTATTTGCCGAAGGCACACACCCCAATATGCTGAAAGCGGCCGTAGAAGCCAAATCAGAAGGAATATGCCATCCCATTCTTTTAGGCAATGACGAAACCATCAAACACATGGCTCAGGAGTTGGAGCTCAGCCTTGAAGGAGTAGAAATAGTAAATATGCGTCATCCAAGCGAAGCGTCTCGACGAGAGCGTTATGCAAAAATTCTTACCGAAAAAAGATGCCGACAGGGTTATACGTTTGAAGAGGCAAACGATAAGATGTTTGAACGCAACTACTTTGGTATGATGATGGTAGAAACTGGAGATGCCGATGCTTTCATTACAGGTCTTTACACCAAATATAGCAACACTATTAAAGTGGCCAAAGAGGTAATTGGCATTCGTGAAGGATACAAACACTTTGGAACAATGCACATTCTAAATTCCAAAAAAGGAACTTATTTCTTGGCCGATACACTAATAAATCGCCATCCAAGCACTGATACATTGACTGATATAGCACGGCACGCAGCCAATACAGTCCGCTTCTTCAATCATACTCCTGTTATGGCAATGATTAGCTATTCGAACTTTGGTGCCGACAAGGATGGTAGTCCAGCTAAAGTACATCAAGCGGTAGACTTTATGCAGCGCGAATATCCTGAATTGATTATAGATGGTGAGATGCAGGTAAACTTCGCAATGAACAAACAGCTACGTGATGCGAAATACCCATTCAGCCGACTAAAAGACAAAGATGTGAACACATTGGTATTCCCCAATCTAAGTTCTGCAAATACAAGTTATCAGCTACTTCAAGCTATGGATCCCGATACGGAAATGATTGGCCCTATCCAAATGGGACTAAACAAACCTATTCACTTCACCGATTTTGAAAGTTCGGTGCGTGATATAGTAAACATCACTGCCGTGGCCGTAATTGACGCTATTGTAGAAAGCAAAAAATGTAATCAATGAAAAGACCACTTTCAAAATCACAAATAGTTTGTGTCATTCTTCTTTGGGCGGCTTTGGTATATATCGTGTTGGTAAATGCCGAACGAATTGATGGGCCTGTCGTACTAACACTTGGCATCTCAGGAGCTTTGGTATTCATACCAGTTATCCAGTCGCTCAAAAAGAGAAAATAATAACTCTTCTTAATAATATATCGGCATTAAATTTCAAATTTGAAGTTTAATGCCGATTTTATTTATGATTTATTTGCTTAAAGCTTTTAATTATTTAATTTTGCAATCGCAACTTAAAATAAAGTTTTTAAAACTTATAACAACCAATAAAAGATTTAGATTATGAATGCAACAAAAGTCTTAGATGACTTGAAACGTAGATTTCCGAATGAACCCGAGTATCATCAAGCAGTAGAAGAGGTATTAAGCACTATCGAAGAGGAATACAATAAGTATCCCGAATTTGAAAAAACAAACTTAATAGATCGTCTTTGCATACCCGATAGAATTTATCAATTTCGTGTGACGTGGGTAGATGATAAAGGCAACGTGCAAACCAATATGGGTTACCGTGTGCAACACAACAATGCCATTGGCCCATACAAAGGAGGACTTCGCTTTCACTCATCGGTAAATCAGTCTATATTGAAGTTTTTAGCTTTCGAGCAAACATTCAAGAACGCACTTACCACTCTACCAATGGGTGGTGGCAAAGGAGGTTCAGACTTCTCTCCACGTGGCAAGTCGAACGCTGAAGTTATGAGATTTACACAAGCATTTATGCTTGAGCTGTGGCGACACATAGGCCCCGACAAAGATGTACCAGCAGGTGACATTGGTGTAGGTGGACGTGAAGTGGGTTATATGTATGGTATGTACAAAAAACTGACACACGAGTTTACTGGCACATTGACAGGAAAGGGTCGTGAATTTGGAGGTTCGCTAATTCGTCCTGAAGCAACTGGCTACGGCAATATCTATTTTTTAATGGAAATGCTTAAAACCAAAGGAACTGACTTGAAAGGAAAAGTTTGTTTGGTATCAGGTTCGGGCAATGTGGCTCAATACACCACAGAAAAAGTGTTGGAATTGGGCGGCAAAGTAGTAACAATGTCCGATTCGGATGGTTATATCTACGACCCAGATGGTATAGACAAGGAGAAACTCGAATACATTATGGAACTGAAAAATGTATACCGTGGTCGTATCCGCGAATATGCCGAACACTATGGTTGCAAATACGTAGCTGGCGCACGTCCTTGGGGCGAAAAGGGAGATATAGCATTGCCATCGGCTACTCAAAATGAGATAGACGGTGATGAAGCTAAAACATTGGTAGCAAACGGTGTAATGGCAGTATCGGAAGGTGCAAATATGCCTTCTACACCCGAAGCAATCAAAGTATTCCAAGACGCTAAAGTGCTTTATGCTCCTGGCAAAGCAGCCAATGCAGGTGGTGTATCTGTATCGGGCTTAGAAATGACCCAAAACTCGATAAGATTGAGCTGGAGTCAAGAAGAAGTAGACGAAAAGTTGAAGCAAATAATGAAAAATATACACGAGGAATGCGTGAAATATGGAACAGAACCAGACGGCTACGTGAACTACGTGAAAGGTGCAAACGTGGCTGGCTTTATGAAAGTAGCGAAAGCTATGATGGCACAAGGCATAGTATAACGACAAACTGAATGTACTCTAACAAATGGTAAGTTGACGAAAAAAGGGAAGTAAAGCCTCATCGCTTTCTTCCCTTTTTCTATGTTGTTTTTATTTCAATTTATTGATACGGATCGACTGTCACATCTTTACTCTCTTCAGTGATTGTCTCATCAATTGTAATACTCAAAGATATTTCACCATTGGTAGTAGCACTTACCTTCAAGCGATAATATTTTGCTGCTTCAATAGCAAGTGTTCCATCATAGGTTTTAGCACTTCCACCAATTGTGCCTTTTACAACATAGCTAATCTGCGGATTAGAATCAATATTGAAATATCCCTTATGGCTATCGAAAGTTGCAGTGCCAGGGTAAACCAACTTACGTGCTGCATCAGATGATTCATTTACCTCTACTGAAAAATTTGTAAAAGCACTTTTAAATGACTCTTGATAATCGACACCTACAATTGCGTTTTTCACCGAACAAGTAAAAGCAACTGGAGTAGCGGTATTGGCTACAACAGAAAAAGATGCACTTTCACCTGCAATGCGAAGTTGTCCCCAGCTGCTATTGGCAGACAAAGCTTGCGCTTCAGTGCAATTCTCGGCAGCAACTACATATCCGGCAGCAGCAGGAAAGTTCAAACTCTCAGAAATAAATGCGCTATGCAATCCATTCCATTTCTGAGTGGCATTTTGAGAAATAGTTAACGTGTAGTTAGCCAATTCTGTATCGGATGCGGCACGAGTATTTACAGATATTTGCTCAGAAATATCCATATCCAATTTAATTTGCCCATACTCAACAATTGTTTCACTGTCATTGCTACAAGCTACAAACACCAAAGCAATCATTAAAAAAAAGAAATTCTTTTTCATCATAACTTTTATTATTTTATTTCAATTATCACATTTTTAAATTCAACGAATTAATAATCGTATTCCAGACTGAAATCATCTATATACATAATGGATCCTGCACCTCCTGTAAAGAAGTCACCAAACTTACTCGCAGAACAGACTACCATAATATAGGTGGGAACACGGCTTGTGGAACGATACTCTAATTCGATTTCAAAAGAAGTGTATTCAGTTACAGTTGTTCCACTATTAAACTCTCCATAGGCAATGATGCGCGAATCGTTCTTATCAAAATACTTGGCATTTTTAGGGTTAGTTCTAATCTCCATTGGTTCACTCCAATCGCCCAAAGCCATATATACCGAACAAGTATCAGACAATCCTTTAAGATGTTCATATTCACTCGAAGCATAATTGATAGGTGCAGAATGGTATTTATAATATCCTTTCAGTTTCGTAGGACGTGCAGTGAATGGTTTACCAAAATCCAAAATACCATTGGTTCCATCTACCGCTTTAAACTCACCAATGAAAAGATTGCCTGCTGCAAACTTACCAATGCTACCAATTCCTATAAATTTAGATTCCAGCATAGCAGCCTGTGAGCCTGCTGCAGCTCCAGGACGTATATCGGAAGTGGGTTGCGTGTTGCTTTCACCCAATGTAGTAGCTCCATCATTGCCCGTATCCCAGATAGGCGTACCACCTTCAGCCCAGGGATTCCATACTTTACCTACTTTGTGCCATTCATCAAATAAGCCATTAGGAAGCACAATAGCTCTACCTGTTGTAAAAGAGATTGGGTCACCCACGTCTTCACCAGAATAAGCACGACACACATAAGAAGTTTCTGCCAACAAATGAGGGACACGTGCCATAAAGCTACCACCACTACTGGTAATGTAGGACGCACTAACCTTTTCCCATTCATCCGAATTTGCCTCACGTATTTCAAAACCATTATCTGCACCTTCAAGACCTTCGCCATAAAGCCAAGCTACATTTACCCACGCATCAACAGAGCTGGTACTAACAGTAGAGGTAGTAGGAAATACATATAATATCCACTCCTTTGGAGATTCGTAATGCCGAAAATTAACCATCATTTTAGTTCGCCAAAAGCTATTTTCCCAACTCCAGTTCAAGTCAGGTGTCGTAGTATCAATGTTATTGATAGTCGAGCCAGCAGGTCCTAACTTTAACTGCCGCAATTGTGGAGTTACGTTTTGCGGCAGTTCATCTTTACCCAAGGAAATATTAGCATAACCAATGCAGTTATTCAAATCGTAGGTAGCAACTCCTACTTGTTTGTCCAAACTAAAAACTCTTTCTATGGTTTGATTTGCTATAATTTTCCATTGAAAATCTTGATACAAAGAAAGGTTTACCCAATAAGAACGAGATAAATCAATGTAATCTCCAGCCTCAAGTGTAGACGTTGCACCTTCAGTCACAGAAAGGCTTGCAATACGAACATTTTTTAAGTTTGTAGTATCTGCCAAATTGATTGTTACAGTACGGTCATCATTGACTATAATTGCATTTCCAATCATTCCATCAGCAGTTAGGCTTGTGATAAATAGATTGATACGTGGATAAGGTATATCATTCTCAATACACGATTGAAGAACAAAACACAGACTTATTACCCATACACTGAAACACAATATTTTATATCTAAAATTTATCATAGCATATCAAAAGCAAGCAGTTATACCTATGTTTATATTTAATATATTAATCTTAAAGTTGGCTCCACTATTGCGACTATGCCCCACTTCGCCTAAGTTGTTTTTTTGTTTTTCGTAACGATACTTAAAGCCTACAACTCCAAAAGAGACCTCAGCACTCACATTGTCCATTATAAAAACACAGATTCCTGGATTTACTCCTAAATGCAACTCATGTACTTTGGTTTCAGTCACTTTCAAAGACTCATCTTTATCGCGCGAGAAACGAGAAGAACCTGTATTATACCCCAATGAGATTTCATTAAACAGACCAAATCGCCTATCACTATCCAATCCCACGAATGAGCGATGAAACAAGGCATAGGTATACATATCTTCAACATAACGAATATCGTGAAGTGAAAAATCCAAATCGTCCATATTCAATGCCAAGTTATCAAGTTGTCCTAACGTATGATTATATCCAAATTTAAAACCTATCACTACATTATCTTTTATCGCAAAACCCACAAAAGGTTTTACCGATAAAGTGCGTCCGTGAAAATCAAACCCGTCTAAAAGTGAAAAGAGCAGTCGGCTATCATCACTTTCAAAATTAAGATAAGAGAATGTGACACCAC
This sequence comes from uncultured Bacteroides sp., assembly GCA_947074275.1. Lineage (GTDB taxonomy): Bacteria > Bacteroidota > Bacteroidia > Bacteroidales > Bacteroidaceae > Bacteroides. Next base: position 20,252 of record CAMTPA010000037.1, on the reverse strand, counting down.
CAATCCAATTGCCTTTTGGTATAAAACGATAATTCAGAATCCCACGGTCATATCTTCCTATCGCTTTTGTTTTGATTATATCAGTTGGCGGTTTTTCAGATTCTGGTTGTATCCATACTGTGTCACGAATAATTTTAATTTGAGCAGCCTGAATATAAATGGAATCTCTACCATCAACCGTTCTTATTGTATCAGCATATACCTCTTGAGCCAACCCTTGAATTGGAGAAAACACGTAAGCCGTTAAACACATTAAAAATATTAGTAGTTTCATTTGATTCGTGTTTATAAATAAAAGGTTATACCCATCCCAATAGAGAAGATGTTTATCCGAAAGTTTGCTGAACTCATTGAACGTTCTCCTACATATACCTGATCAGTAACTTGACGAGTGCGACTAAAATTAAATCCCATAACACCAACACTTACCTCTACCGCTGTGTAATTATTGATAAATGCAACCATTCCGGGAGCTACTCCAATATTAAAATCGGTAGAAGTAGCATAAGTCCCCGTAACACTCTCTCCTGAGCCACTTACCATCTTAGATTGACTGCCTGCTATTTCCAATTGCATATCGCAATAAAGTCCAAACCGGCGACTGTTTCCAAGACTGATGTAGTTGCGCAAAACAACCATACCCCCATACGTATGTTTAAGTTGATAAAGATCATTAATATCAAACTGGTTATCTTCATCTACATTAATTGTTATACCATCCATTTTCAGCAAAGTTCGTTTGTAAGCAAACTTTGCTCCAGCAGCCAGATTATCTTTAAAAGCATAATACAATAAAGGAGTAACAGTAAAGGTATAACCATCGGCGTGTATCCCATCAACAATCAAGAATTGATAATTCTTCTGATTGTGTTCCGAATAAGATACCGTGCTACCCATTATCCATTGTCCCTTAGGAACAAATGTTGTCAGTTCTATTTTACGTTGAAAATCTTGCGCTTGTGCGCACAGTTGCACGCACAAGGCAAGAATAAGAATTACTAAATATTTCTTTACCACAAACGATTATTCATATATTAATTCAAAATCATCAAGCCACATTGTACTATCGCCTCCCGAGAAATAATCTCCATATTTACTTGCAGATGCTACAATAATAATAGATGTTGGTTTTCGTGTTTCGCTACGATAATCCAATGGTATTTCAAATTCTATCATACCATCACCTGAAGTGTCAGCAGTCCAATCTTTTGTTCCATAAGCTATTATCGCAGCATCTTGTGGATTGAATAACTGAACAGTCTTTGTTTTGATAATTACTGGCCAGGTTTCTCCACCATAAGTTTCTCCTGCCCAATCGCCAATAGCAATAAATATATTACCAATATCAGTAGATCCTTTAGGAAAATCAGCGACACTACCTGGAACATTAGCATCTGTAACTGTACCTGGTCGATAGCGTATATAGCCTTTTAGTGATTTTGGACGACTTGAAAACGGGCGTCCCCAGCCAATTATGCCATCAGTACCATCTGTAGCCAAATACTTACCCACAAAAGCGTTACCTGCTGCAAACTTCCCAATAATACCAATACCAACAAATTGAGAAATCAATTTTGCTGAGTAACTTCCACTATGCTTATAATCCTCTCCTTTTTGAGTTACATTTTTATTCATCGTCGACGAACCGTGATTACCCGAATCCCACCACATATTCTGTCCATCCCCATACAATAAAAGAGGTTTTGCAGGTTGCGACCAGTTTTCAAATCCAGCATTTTCGGGTTGTGCTTTTATTTCAGTTGTGAATGTACAAATAACATTAGATACAACCTCACCATCCAATGCAACATACTCGTATTTAGTACCACCTTTTAATCCTGTGATTTCGGCAGTATATTCTTTAGTATCAGACAAAGTTGCAGAAACGGTACTCCAGTCAACAGTACCTACCTCACGATATCTAAACGAAACGGTATTCAAAGGGGTCTTTGCTTCCATAGCACGAAGCGTTGCTTTAGTGGCCCACACCGTTGCATCCACTACTTCTGATGTTATAACGGTCGCATCCGACACAGAGATAATCCAATCTTTTGCTGTCACATTGCCTTGATTGTCTGCTACCGAAATATGTATTGTATAAGTTCCTTCAATTGCTGTTATTTTTTCAATCAGTTCGTTGGAAAACACAATACCCCACGAAGAGCCATCCAAGCTTGTACGTTTATTCAAACGAATACCACCAGTTTCCAATGTTGCTAATTCCTGACTGGTCAACCCTACCAAGTTGTAGCTATTGTAACCAAGCCCCCAACTTGTGAATTGGTCACAAGCAAGTTGCACATTGGTTATCGGACAAGAGGTAATAACCCATAAAGACATCGCATCACTCGAACCTACTTCTAATATGATGGGAGTATCAATACTCGATTCAATATTATCCTTATCCAACAAACTTATAACAGGACGCTTAAATATTTGAATGTTTTCGGTATTTGTTTCTACTGGTGTTTCATCTACTTCAACACTCAGCCCTGCTCCACCTTTATCCGTAGGCATAGCTGTATATTTATAAGTCAAATCATAGCGTGTGGCAGGTTTTGCATTACGAATTGTGTCAAATTTCTGAAATAAGCCTCCCGATAAAGATTTAGCTGTAAATGTGCAATACAATACGCTTTCATCTGTCAACATATAGTATCCAATCGAATCGGCATTTAAAAGGTTGTACAGAAGTTCACCTTTAGAAGTATAAATAGCTACTGTATAATCGCTATCGAAAGCATCATCCAACGTTTTATCAAATGTTACCGTAGCCAAAGTATTTGCAATGTTACAGTTCACTTCAACAGGTACAACAGCACCTTTAGTTACCGAAAAACTTTCTTCTCCTTGATAGAATTTACGAGTACGAGAAGCTGGAATCGAATCACCCGCAGTCACTCTAACACGATAATTGCCAGATGCCAATTTAAGTTCGGATGGAACATTATCTAAGCCTTCATATCTACGAATCAAAGTACCATCACCATCATAAATTCGAATACGGCTTATATTCTTTAAGGAATCTTGTTCTACAGTCGATAATGCAGCACGTGTACCCACCACTTTTACGCTGTTTTCCATATTTATGTTCAGTCGAAGAGTTCCTTCGCCACCCATTTCATCTTTTTCTGTGCAAGCGACAAAAAGAAAAGATAATAATGGCAATATATAATATACAATCTTTTTCATTTTTATTCAGTCACTAATATTAATGTTTTCAATACACTCACACCTTCAGAATCTATTACTTTTATGATAAAGTTATGAGTTCCTGCGCCATATATACCCAATAAAGGAGTAAAATCTGTAATATTAAACAATAGTTCTGTTTTACCTATCACTTCAGCACCAGTTGCAAATCCCAATCCATTCAATCCTTCTTCATATGCTCCAGGATAAGCCAAATCAAATTTATCAGTTAAACCAACAGCTTCTAAAATTTCCTTTGAAAGTTTTTCTGAATCAATGGTTACCTCTACATTAGCCAATCCTTTAGGTGCATTCAATGTTACAATCAAGTCGCAACCTTCACCAGGAATAGTTAACGGAGTATTAATATCAAATGAGCTTCCTGCAAAATTAGTTCCTACAATAGTTGGCGCATTAGGATTATCGTTATCACCATCTCCTTCATCACCACCTTCACCCGGATTAGTAGGATCTGGATCTACGGGGAAATCATCAATACCATCTTCTTTGCCAGGATTCACAGTAACGTCCTCATTCACCATTTCGCACGTCGCATCTATTTCAATAGATATGTTTGGTGTACCCCCCTCGCCTATATTATCGCCAGGATTAGAAACTAATGAATATTGAATTACACGATGTTCGCCTGCTTTCACACCCGAAAAACTTTGTTCTTTGGTCACATTTTGTCCATCTACCGTGCCTGAGAACTTCGCAATAATAATATTAGCCTCACCTGTATCAGGTTTAAAATGTCCGTGACGAGTTTCATCCTTTTTAAACTGTAATGAACCTTTATTATTAACTGTAACTTCAACTACTACATCATCATGCAATAATTCTTTCAACTCATCAGAGTGCAGCACAGAAACTTTAATACTCTTCATCGTACATACTAAAGTAGCCAATTCTGTCACTTCATCCTTTTTTACATCAAAATCTTGTGTTGCATAAAAATATGGTTTTTCCCATTCTGCATCATCAGGTTCGTGTGAATAAGCATCTACACGATAGGAACCCACTTTTATAGCAAACAACTCTGGCATATCACTGTATTTCCAGTATTTCACAGGAGTATTTGATCCCTCTTCGTAAATTGCTACAATATAGCTCGATACATCAACCGAAGAGCGCGTAGATACATCTACTCCTTCTACATTTACACTAATATTTAATGACGCTAAACTCAGTGTGCCTTCAAGTTCTGTTACATTCGTGCCATTATTATCTTCTTTTTCAAAAGAAACAATTTCTCTATCACACGACGCAAGTGTCAATATACTTACGACAGTTGCGATTATTATATAAATTATTTTATTCATATATTTTTTATCTATTAATACCGTAAGCTAATATTATCTATATAAAGTTTATTACCTGTATGACGCGAAGAAGCCCAAACAGATGCAACATCAACTTCACTATTCGTATTTGTTCCCGAATTAAACACAATCGTTAAGTGTGTAGCTTGCAGATGATAATAATTAGAATTATAAGTTATATCTAATACTTTATCCACATAATCACTCTTTGAATCTCCATTAAATAGAGCCTCTCCTAACACAACTCCTTCTGTCCGATTTTCTATCACTATTTTCGCAGTAATCTGATGAGTTCCTTTGTGCGAACATTTATAAGAAAATGCAAGAGCTGCTGGTCGAGAAACAAAAGGCACACCATAAGAGGCCGAGTTATCACTATTTACAATACCTAAAAACAATTCACCTGGAGTATTTTGTTTGATAATAGAAAGAGGCGCAGCAGCAGTTGTACCACTTCCCCAGGCTATAGTTTTTATCTCTGCCACATAATCACCAGTATATTTACCACCTTCAACAGGTTCAGTACCCGAGTTTGATTGATATGCGTATCTGTTATTTTCACTCGAAGTCAAACCATTTAATGTACACCACCCCGATGTTGATTCGTCTTTTTCAGCCCTTGCCCACCATCTGGTCCAGTTATCACTTGAATGTGCGGTTCCACTCCAACTGTCCATATTTCCATTTACAACGTCTGTCTTCGCTTCAGTTGTAATATTTATAGTGTTTGCAGTTTCAGTCGTCACACCATCCACCACACAGCTGCCTTTTACAATATAAGAAGTTGCCGCAACTAAATCTGCCGCCAATCCTGTAACCTCAATTTTATTACCTTTTCTTGTCTGTGTGGGAGTGAACCAACCAGTAGTGCCCGATAGAGCACATTGCACAGTAATGTCTTTATCATTCAAATAGGTGTCTGTTGTTTCATTTTCACCAACAATTGTTAAAGTCGCTTTTGTCGCCCACACATCACCAGCATTTATAGCTTTTACTTCAAAGACAGGAGGTAGTGGAGGAATAATTCGTTCTACCTGTTTTCTACGACAAGACACTCTAATCGAAAAATCACCACTTACCACATTAGGGAGTTTCGTTTGTAAGGTATGACTCACACCATTTGTTTCAGTTACCGTAAAAGGGATAGAACGATATTGCCCAAAAGTAACAGTTTCAACAGTCAATTGCTCAACAGGAACACCATCAAATGTTATTGGAATAGTCACCGTAGATGTGCCAAGTCCAATTGAGTTAATCGTACCGACAGCAAATTGGTTATTTATTGAATTTACCTTTAAAGCAAACTCCTCGGAGTTGGTGCGCGAGAAGTTGTCAGTGACTTTTAAAGTAAAAGTATTCAAGGCATTTTCCGTATTATATTCTAAGAAAGGTATTACGTTGGTAAAATCTACTATTGCCACTCCATCAGTATTTTCGCCAAATCCCCTTAGCTTTAGCCCTAAGCTATTAAGCACATTTAAGTCGTTGGCCGAAATTTGTTTTAAATCAACATTTGCAGGCCATCCTTGCTCAATGAGCGATTTTGATGTAGTAGAAAGAATACAAGAAGCGATTCCGCCTGATGCAAACAACTGTGCTTGAGCTGTGTCTAACCCATTACCTTCTATAATATCCTGAGTAACTCCATTTTCAAAGCCCGATGCAATAAAATAAGGTGCTTCCGCATTCAAACTTTCATCAGATATGTCAATAGTTACCGTTTCTATTGCCGCTACATCATCGCTGAATGTCACATTCAATTTAGATGTACCAGCATCCACATCCAATGTAAAATTATAGATTTTGCGAGCTTCAGCAGTAAATTGCTTTATAGTAATTGTAGATGGTGAGTTTGCCATACCTTGTTTAGTCACATCCACAGCAACAGTCAAAACACCCGGTTTAAAATAAGCTGTACGAGCTTCATCTGCACTGTAAGTGATTGTTTTTCCAAGAGAAGAAACCACTTTTGAATTGTAAGAAAGAAAAAAGTCTTTGAACGCATCAGTGTAAGAAATGCCTACCTGAGCGTTTTGCAGATAGCAGACAATAGCTACATCGGTAATTTGATCATTCTTAATATCAAAATTCTCATTTCCTTTAAAAGAAGGAAGTTCCCAACCTTCATTTTCAATGTTCCCATATTCAGCTACTGCCGTATACGATCCTACTGGATAGGTTATAGCTTCTTTATAATCGCTAAACTTATCCCAAGAGCTTCTTAACTCTTCGCCACGATAAACTTTTAGTGAAAAATCACTAACATCCATTACCGTACCAATAGTGCTACCGCCTTCGCGAGTTGTGACATTGTCTGTTTCAGAACTCGCCGTAAGCTCAATGTTAAGAGTTCCTTCACCTCTACTTGAGTTTTGGTTATCCTTATCGCAAGAAGTAAACCAAAAAGCAGATGCAATCAATGCTATAAAAACACGATTTTTACTCATAGTTGTATTTTCAGTTTTAATAAAAATATTAAATATGGCTGCAAATCTACAATTTGCAACTGAATTTAATACAATATACAACTATTTTTTGTTTTTATATCTTAAGAAACGAACACCATTCAATCACTCATTCTTAAAAATCAATTGTTAACAGGTTTCAAAACAACTCCTAATTTCCTCTTCCCATCCATTTTAACAATTACAGGATTTTCAAAGCGGACGCATCGCAAATATTTAGTTTCATCTATCGCTACTTGTTCATTCAAATAGGCCTGATCATACACACCATCATTCATAAAGGCATTAATTGTAAAGTAGCCTACACCAAATGAGGTCAGGTTCTGAAAGAAGTGCGTTCCTTGACTTGGATCTACACGATAACTGGTCAATCCAGCCTCTACAATAACCCTTGCCGCCGATATATGAGGCCACTTCACAGGAATACCAAGCCAACTATCACTACTACCCCAACGTCCTGGCCCCACTAACACATAGTGTTTTCCTTCGTTCAAATAACGCTGATTTATTTTTTCTATCTCACGAGCAATAGCAGGATTGTTGGCTGCGCTGTATCCATCAGTTTTCACATATACCACATCATAAATATCATCCATCATACCGTGCCCCAGCGAATTAATAGATCGCAAAATAACATCTTCATCTGGAATGATAGTCAAATCTTCATCAAGCACCTCTTTGCTATCCACGATTGGTCGAATCTGCAACAGATAGAATGTGCCACTTTTATCTTTATCACGATTCAGATTGGCTGCAAACTCTATTTCAATTGGACGACGCATTTCCTGCTGACTATATTTAAGCACAAGTTGGAGAATCTGAGCAAGTGGAAACACATCGTGTTGCAATATATTAGCAAAGGTTATCACCTTTCGTCCTCCAGGATAAATACCATCGCGTATCACCTGATCATAGGGATCGTATGTAGAAGCAATATAGCGCAGCGAACCATCTTTTTCGGCTTCCTTCACGTGTAGTTTCAGCAAGTTAAAACCATCATCTATCGAAAAGTCGTCGCCTATATTTTTCAAATCGAGGGCATAAAACCTTGTTTGTGTTTCTTTCAGTGCAATATCAAGCTCACTTGTTTGCAGCACTTTATTAGGATGATAAGGAGAGAAACGAAGTGTTAAACCACCATCTACAATGTATTTACCAAGCCCCAATGCTAAATTGACAATACCTTCATCAGCCTTTTCGTCGCCCAAAGGATAATAATTGAGCGAGCGCGCTACTCCCGACATAGAGGGATAGTAACGGTCTCCATATTGAGTTCCCACCACTTCTTGCAATATCACAGCCATCTTTTCCTGATCTATCACATTCGATGTTGCCTGCATATATGCCTTACTATCTTTGAAGTAAACTGAAGCGTAGACACCTTTGATAGCATCACCCAACATACGAAGCATTTCATACTTATCATCTATATAAGGTATCATATAAGTATTGTATATGCCTGCGAAAGGCTGATAATGCGAATCTTCGAGCAAGGATGAAGAACGAATGGCGATGGGTGATTTAACTACATCAAAAAAAGTAAAGAAGTCCTCTACCAAGCTATCGGGTAGTTTAGCTTTCAAGAAATAACGAAGTATGGTTTCATCATCAACATCAGACAACCCTATTTGATACAGGTTGTTCATTTCCATAAACTCGTCGAATATATCGGTGCAAAGCACTACTGTTTTCGGAATCACCACCTTGGCATTTTCAAACTCAGTAAATTCTGGATAGCGTTTTACCATATTGTCGATAAAAGCCAAACCACGTCCTTTTCCTCCCAACGAACCTTCGCCAATGCGTGCAAAGTTTGAATATCGGTCGAATCGATCACGTTTAAAGACCGCCACTACTCCTTGATTCTTCATTTGGCGATACTTTACTATCGCCTCAAAAATAATACGGCGATGTGCATCTACATCTTGCAAACTATTCCACGTGATAGGCTTTAGAAACTCGCCTACCGGAAACAACGCACGCGAGTAAAGCCAACGCGACACGTGATTTCGGCTGATGTGATAAAGAAATGACTCAGCAGGTATTGCAAACAATACATTCTGCAACTCTTTCAAGTTTCTCACTCGTGCTATCTCTTCTCCCGTTTCGGGGTTTCGGAATACAAAATCTCCAAAACCAAAATTTTCGGCCACGGCACGTCGCAAATCCACATCCATCTTCTTTGAGTTCTTATCAATAAAACTCGCACCAAACTTCGTGGTATACGATGCGTTTTCAGACTCAGACGATTGGATAATGATAGGAACAAAGGGGTCTTCTTGCCGGATTGCCGCACAAAGTTTTATACCTGCCAACCCATTTTTTTTGCCACGCTCGCAAACGGGGAATCGCACATCAGTAATCACTCCCAGCATATTGTGCTTGTATTTTTCGTAAATACCAATAGCCTCTTCGTAGTTGCGCGCCAACACAATTTTAGGTCGTCCACGCATTCGCAAAGTGCGCTGATGCGCATTGAGTGCTTCGGTAGAAAACTCTTGACTTTGTTTTAATACAAATTTATATAGATTGGGAAGTGTAGACGAATAAAAACGAATGCTATCTTCCACCAATAATATCACTTGAATTCCTATTTCATTCACATCGTGTTCCAAATTCATTTTATCCTCAATCAGCTTGATGATAGAAAGAATCAAATCAGTGTTGCCCAACCAGCAAAACACATAATCAAATGCACCCAGATCTTCATTGGCTATGCGTGCTGTGATGCCGTGACTAAAGGGAGTAAGAATCACAATTGGTATTTGCACATACCGCTCTTTTATACTTCTTCCTGTGTCGAACACATCATTATCACCCGTACCAGGCATACAAATAATCAAGTCATAGGGCAGTGTTTCGAGTTGTAGCATCGCTTCTTCGCGAGTAGACACTTGTGTAAATCGAGGAGGGTAACGAAGCGAAAGAGATGTGTATTCATTGAAAATTTTCTCATCAATACGCCCATCATCTTCCAGCATAAAGGCATCGTAAGGGTTGGCAATAAGCAGCACATTGAAGATGCGATAAGGCATCAAGTTGGCAAATTGTGTATCTTTGAAATATAGTTGATTCAAATTGTATTTACTAAGCATCGGCTTTCATCGTTTTAAGGTTGTTTAAAGACAAAAGTCGAACTTTTTAACGGGATTTGCAAGCGATTGATTAGAATGATTTCAAATGTCTTTCAATATTCGTAATCCCATCGCTTGCATCTTCCTTCGTAAATACATTTATTCCATTGGCAAAATCTTCTCTATCTGCTCCACAATCAACGCCGCTATAATCATCGAAAGGCGTTTATTGCTTGTTGGGTCGAACAGCACAACAGGCAATATCCATTCCAGTAACGCAAAATAATAGGGCAATATATCGTCTTTACGACTATACATAGTGGCATAGCCACGAACTTTATGAATGCCCCAAAGCACTTTTTTTAGTACTTCGTTCTCTGTTTCAAGCGATGGAGTTATCTCATCTTTTAGCGAGCGTGTATTGAAAAGTGGCGCAATCATTTCAACAAAGTCCTTTATCTCATTTTTTTGCTTCATCGAAACACCATCAACAAGATAAATAGCTTCGAGGCGCGCAAAATCCGAGACACAGGTTCGTGGGCGTGTTTCAGAAAAATCGATAATATAAACATTATCATCATTATCAAGCATTATATTGCGCATATTTAGGTCGCCGTGGCATATACTTTGCGGATAATCATACGTAAAATCATAACGCTTTGGATAGACTGTTTTCAAATACCAATAAGGATTTATAATCTCACGACCAAGCTCTTCAATATAAATAAACTGCGAGTCGGACGATATGCCAAATTCCGCCTCTGCCATAGCAGCTATCTGAGGAAAGAAAGTCAATGTCGGATCGTGTTCTTTATACAGATTTATATCGGTAGGAATTGTCTGCCCGTACCACGGTTTCAATATTTGGCAAAATATCTTATCCATCAGCGTTGACACACCTTCTATGGGAAGGTTAAAAAAGTCATCGTGAAGCCATCGCAACTCGTTCTTTTCGCCTCCTACACCCACAAAGTTGTAGCACAAGGCCCCTTGTGTATCAAAAAATTCGGTACCAAGCACCTTTGCACTATTATTAAATATATAAGGTAAAGCATATTGCTGACAACGATCGGACTCTCGCTTTATCAAATCGCGCGATGCCACCTTAAACACGGTGGGTCTCAACTGTCTACCTTCTTCATCAAACGATTTCACCTGATAAGTTCGAGCGCTATATCCTCCGCTTAGTTTTTTGATTGATATAATGCCTTCTTGTTTGTAGATTCTGCGAGCCAACACATCTTCATAAGGTTCAAAGTCCAAACCGTCGATATGATTCATAGCCAATCGGTGTATTTCAGCGTCTGTCACCTTAGAGGTTGTAAATACATAAATCCAAGGATTGGTATAATAGCGATGCTTATCTACAAAAAAGACTCCCGTGATATTATCAAATGTCAGATTTTGCTTAATATCTTGCTCTAAATCGGAATTATGATGATATTTATCCAAAGTAACATCCACCCCCGACGAATCCGTAACATTATAAAGCGTTGTAGCATCATCCGACATTATTAAAATCAGCGTAGCGTCAGCAGCATCTTGCAGTGGCGTGTTCACCGTTTTCTTTACGGCCGTTTCTATTTCCTCAAACGACGCAATTACTTTATGTAACAACAGCTTAGGAGTGTTGTTGGTAGAATACGCCTTTGCCAACGACAACACACAGCGTCTATCATCCGTCATAGCCATAAAGTCGGACAATTCTGGATATACGATCAGATTTCCTATCACTGCAACAGGCTGTTTATTGGCAGTTTGAGAATCGATAGTAGTCAACGCCACTCCATTTCCCAATGCAATCCCCAGTTCATCATGATCGGTCAGAGCATCGTCCCAGCTCCAAATCACAGAGTCCTCTTCTGATAAGCTTTGCATAGAAAATCCATCTACCTCTTGCTGTTCTATCGAGCTTTGTTTCACAAGGTATTGTTCGGCATCCTTACAAGATGCGCAAACAACAAAATGCGATAGCAGCCCGGTCATCTCCAAAACTTGTTGCACGCTGGCCTGCAAGTTTACAAGAACTACTTCACCCCCACGTGGTATCAAGAATTTCTTAGTCTTAACCAACACACGTATCCCACTACTGGAGAGATATGTACACTTTGAAAAATCAAAAATAATACTGTTGTTTGCAGCATAACACGCTTGCACTTCTTTATCAAAAACAGGTGCATTGATGGTGTCAAGTCGTTCTGGTAGTTCTAATATTGAAAATGTCATTTCTATTCGTTTGAGTTAATAATCGCCGAGTTTTAAGAATACTCTACTTTACAGTAGCCTTTATGTATTTTCCTCCAGCTGGTTCATTTATATCTTTTTCAAAAGAAGGGTTGTATACTCCAACAGGCATATCACTTAACACATAAACATTGCACATTCGTCCTGCCACAATTTTATCTGTCAACGCTGTATTGATAGCAGTAGCGGCAAGATTCACCAACGAACCTAACAAGCCACCTCCTGTATTTATACTGGTATCAACAGTTATCAGCCCCTCGCGATTATACAAAGTTTCACCCGATGTGGTAGAACGCAAAACATACTCCACACCAACAGTAATCTTGCCACCTACGGTGCTTTTCTGCCACGATTTTATGATTGTAAACATCGCAGCGTCGGCACCTAAAACATTTTTAAACTGTTCGAGGCTTCCAGTAAGAAACATCTCACTATCGTAAGCACTTTCAGTTTGCATCATCTCCATTGTCAGATAAGGAGAAAACACATAATATCCCTTCTCGCACAATGGTATATACATTGTTGTATAAAAATAGTCTTTAGCTTCAACTGAATTCGTTTGATTTATTGGAGGCATCACAACAATAGAAGCCGGTTTTTCCTCGTACATTTTAGGATATTGCGCACCTCGGGTTATACTGCTCGAGCACGACACCATAAAAAAAGCACCTAATATAATAACGATAGCATATTTCATTGTTCCAGTTGTTTAATTATTCTTGAAATGTATTTTTCCGATTCCGGATAAAGCTTCACTTCTTCTTTCATAAGAGCTATACCATCTTCTTTTTTACCTGTTTTGTATAAAAGAAAGCCGTATTCTGCATAAAATCCCGGAGGAACTACCGCTCTTTGTCCGCGTTGATTTTCATTCATTTTAGCGTATTGCTCCAACATTTTTTGTTCCAACTCTTCCGTGCCTTTTTTACTATATTTATAAGTAATATCTTCGTAGTTGTACCAGCTATACAAAGGTTTTGTTGTGCTGCACGAAGTCAACGCCAACGCACAGATTCCTACTATTACTATTTTTATTTTCATGGCAATATTATCATTTTAGTTTCTTGTGGCGACAAAAAGACCTCCTTATTATATAAGAGTTGACCATCACACTCTACTTTTACTATTTTCTTTCCAGTAGAAACAGCGTAAGAAGTTCCTTTGCGCTTTGAGTTTTTAGCCTTAACCACCTTTGCATCAAAAGTCTTATCGTTGTCTAAAGTCACCATTACTATTTTTTTTGTATTTTGTTGTGGGCTAACAAACAACAAATAAGCCATATCATCCATTCCTCCTGCTTGAGCCACAGGATAGTGGGCTCTACAACCACACAAAGTTATAGTCAAAATAAACCCTATAAAAAATAATAGTTTCGTTTTCATTTCTTTATCTCTTCAATATAATAGTTATCCAATTTATCCACATCAATATTCTCGCTCAAATCGGCTGTCACAAACGAGTATTCAGTTTCAGGAGTATCACCACCTGTCGATACGATTTTCACGTCACCAATCACTTTGCCGGGTAGCTCTACCAGCAAACCTGTTTGAGGGTTTTTCACACTTTTACCTTTTGTTTTCACACAAAACACATCACCAGCTACAAGCCCTTGACTTTCGCCTCCTGCTATCAGCACAGCATCATTATCGTAAGCCAAGAAATAAGTTCTCCAAGGTTTGTCAGTACATTTATTGATAATATTTTCCACCAATTGTCCAATCGCTTCAGATATAGCTTTATCACTAAGAGTTGCATCATAATCGGCTCTGCCGCCCACTCCCATTGTTGTTTTAGAAGTCAGCTCTGCCGCACCTTTCGCCTCATCCGAATAGATTATCAAACCCGTGCTCACATCCACCAATCGAATAGCAACAGCAGCTTCAACCATTTGAGTTTTCGATGTAGTAAACACGCCTGTTTTCCCTACATTTTTTCGCCCAAACTCTGTGATAGACCCTATTATCATATAGTCGGCACCAATTGTAGAAAGCTTATTATCACTGTTTCCACTCTCTTCAAGCAAAGCAGCCAAGTCATTGCGTTCTAATAATAAAAACTTATTTGAGGCCGCCAATTTTGCAGAAAGAATATCCAAAGCCTGCTTCCCCATCGGGTCATTGCTTTTATCATAATATAGGCCTTTAGCATATTGTGTCTCGTTCGAGAACCGCCCAATAGCCACCTTTCTCTTTACACCTTTTTCATTAACTTCTCCAACATTTTCTATTGAAGGTTCTACAATCTCAACCTTTCTTTGCGCTTGTGTAAAATTGCTTATTGCAAAAAACAATAGCATTATAACAAAAATCTTTTTCATAAATATTTTTCTTGTTGCATTTAGTTATATACCACAAACTTATAACAATAATAAAATAAAAACAAACAATTTTAATTATTTATTATTGGGCGGAGTTATTTGACAAGTTCTGCCACACCCCCTTCACTATTATTTTGCAAAAAAAAATCATCACCTCAATCACTCTTTTCCTAAGCAGCCCTACCCACCTTGCTGGCAAGGCCTTGCCAGCAAGGTGGATAGGGCTTGTCAGGTCGGTAGATAGGGCTATCTACCAAGCCTCCTTTTTACACCCAAGCAACACACTATGAATCAACCACTTACCAACTATCAACAGTTGGCGTGTCAACTGTACATACTTATCGCATCAATTATACATACTTTGTAAGTTAAATATTAACATCTATTGCGTGGTATTCTAAATTTTTGTATTTTTACACGCTATTTCATAAATCCAGAAACCTAAGCTTTGAAAATCAACGTAAGACAACAATCATATCAACTATTGAAGTAATGAAAAAAGTATCATTAATTTTGATGAGTGGGGCATTGGCAATGTCGTGCAATCACAAATCGCAAAAACTGAACTACCCGATGACTGAGAAAGTGGACACGGTAGATGTGTACTTCGGCACAGAGGTGGCCGACCCTTATCGCTGGCTCGAAAACGACACCACAGCGGCTACTGCTGCGTGGGTAGAGGCGCAAAACGAGGTGACTGACGCTTATTTGGCTCAAATTCCTTACCGCCAGCAACTATTAGACCGTTTGACTTCGCTTGCCAACTATGAGAAAATCGGTCTGCCATTCAAAAGAAATAAAAAGTATTATTTCTACAAGAATGATGGTTTGCAAAATCAAAGTGTGCTCTATACGCAAGATGCTTTGGATAGCGAGCCAGTGGTGTTTTTAGATCCGAACCAACTGTCGGACGATGGCACAGTGGCTCTGAAAAGCGTGAGCTTCTCGAAGGATGGGAAGTATGCTGCATACACCATTTCGCGTAGCGGATCGGACTGGTCGGAAATTTATGTGATGGATGTGGCTACTCGCAAGCTATTAGACGATCATATTCTTTGGTCGAAGTTTTCGGGGGCTACCTGGCAAGGCGATGGTTTTTATTACAGCGCCTACGATGCGCCTACCGAAGGTAAAGAGTTTTCGAACGTGAACGAAACGCACAAGGTGTATTATCACAAAGTGGGCACACCGCAGTCTGCCGACGTGTTGGTGTATCAGAACCCCAAAGAGCCTAAACGTTTTTACTCGGTAGGTGTGAGCGATGATGAACGTTATCTTTTCCTCTACGAGTCGGGGGCTGGCAGAGGAAACAACCTTTATATGAAGGAGGTAAGCAAAAACACTCCGTTTGAACAACTGACTACCGATTTCGATTTTCAATATTACCCCATCGAAGAGATTGGCGACAACATTTATATAATGACCAATTACAATGCGCCCAAAAATCGCATTATGGTGGCAAATGCCAAAAATCCGAAGCTGGAAAACTGGGTAGAACTGGTGCCCGAATCGGAATCGGTATTGGCAAATGCGCAAGTCATCGGCAACAAACTTTACTTGACTTATGATAAGGATGCTTCCAATCACGCTTATGTTTACGATTTGGCAGGCAAAGAGCTACAAGAAATTACTCTTCCTTCGTTGGGTTCGGTAGGCTTCAGCGGAAACAAAGACGATGAGGAGTGTTTTTACTATTTCACTTCATTCACCAATCCCGGAGCTACCTATCAATATGATGTTAACTCTAACAATAGTGAACTGTATCGCACGCCCAAAGTGCAGTTCAACCCCGACGAGTTCGTCACCGAACAGATATTTTTCGCCAGCAAAGACAGCGTGATGGTGCCTATGTTCTTGACTTACAAAAAGGGATTGAAGTTGGATGGAAACAACCCGGTATTGCTCTATGGTTACGGCGGCTTTGGCATCAGCCTCAATCCAAGTTTCAACACATCGCGCATCCCTTTCCTCGAAAATGGAGGTATCTACGCATTGGTAAATCTGCGTGGTGGCAATGAGTATGGCGAAGAGTGGCACGTGGCAGGCACAAAACAGCAAAAGCAAAACGTGTTTGACGACTTTATATCGGCCGCCGAATATTTGGTAGAAAACAAATACACCAACCCAAGCGAGATAGCCATTATGGGCGGATCGAACGGTGGTTTGTTGGTAGGAGCCTGTATGACACAGCGTCCCGATCTCTTCCAAGTAGCCATTCCACAGGTAGGAGTGCTCGATATGCTTCGCTATCACAAGTTCACCATTGGCTGGAACTGGGCAAGCGACTATGGCACCAGCGAAGACAATCCCGAAATGTTTGGATACTTATTGGGCTACTCACCGCTTCACAACTTAAAGCCTGGCACACAATATCCTGCTACAATGATTACTACCGCCGACCACGACGACCGTGTGGTGCCAGCACACTCATTTAAGTATGCAGCCGCCTTGCAAGAGGCCAACGACGGAACCAACCCTACTTTGATTCGCATAGAAAGCAAAGCAGGGCACGGCGCAGGAAAACCAATGAGCAAGGTGCTCGAAGAGCAAGCCGATATATTCAGTTTTATTATGTACAATCTCAATATGAAGCCGCAGTTTAAATAAACTGTTTGTATCGCCTATTTGTTAAGAGCATATAGCTTATTCTATCTATTTTTGATATGAAAAGCTATATGCTCTTTTTGCATCAACTATCATTTTATCATTATTTAGCGAAAATACTTGGTTAAAAATGATAGCATATCAAAAATAACACTATATTTGCAAAAGAGTTAGTTGACATTTTATCAGAATAACCTATTAAAAAACGATATTATGAATATTCAGAAAATCATGTCATCGCTCGAGGCAAAACACCCCGGCGAGTTAGAGTACCTCCAAGCAGTGAAGGAAGTGCTTCTTTCTATTGAAGATATATACAATCAACATCCCGAATTTGAAAAAGCTAAGATTATAGAGCGTCTGGTAGAACCCGACCGCATCTATACTTTTCGTGTGACTTGGGTAGACGATAAAGGCGAAGTGCAAACCAACCTCGGCTACCGTGTGCAATTCAACAATGCCATTGGCCCCTACAAAGGCGGCATTCGTTTTCACGCATCGGTCAATCTCTCCATCTTGAAGTTCTTAGGATTTGAGCAGACATTTAAAAACGCACTGACCACTCTGCCAATGGGCGGTGGAAAAGGTGGTTCGGATTTCTCGCCTCGTGGCAAGAGTGATGCCGAGATAATGCGCTTCTGCCAAGCCTTTATGCTGGAGTTGTGGCGACACATTGGCCCCGACACAGACGTGCCAGCTGGTGATATAGGTGTAGGTGGACGAGAAGTGGGCTATATGTATGGTATGTACAAGAAGCTAACACAGCAAGTGACGGGCACACTCACAGGCAAAGGCTTAGAATATGGCGGTTCGCTTATTCGCCCAGAAGCAACAGGCTTTGGTGGCTTGTATTTTGTAAACGAAATGCTACAAAGCAAGGGATTGAGTATGAAAGATAAAACCGTAGCCGTATCAGGATTTGGAAACGTGGCTTGGGGCGCAGCACTAAAAGCAACCGAATTGGGGGCTAAGGTAGTGACAATATCCGGACCCGATGGATACGTATACGACCCCGATGGTATCAGTGGCGATAAAATAGATTATCTACTCGAACTTCGCGCTACTGGCAACGATATAGTAGAGCCTTATGTGGAAGAATATCCCAACGCAAAATTCTTTGCAGGCAAACGCCCGTGGGAAGAAAAAGTAGACATCGCCTTGCCTTGCGCCACACAAAATGAGTTGGATGGTGACGATGCTAAAACACTAATAAACAACGGTGTGCTCTGCGTAGGCGAAATATCGAATATGGGATGTACACCCGAAGCCATCGACCTCTTTATAGAGCATAAAGTAATGTATGCTCCTGGCAAAGCGGTAAATGCAGGCGGTGTGGCCACATCGGGATTGGAAATGACTCAAAATGCGATGCACATCACGTGGACGGCTGCCGAAGTAGATAAGAAACTTCACGAGATAATGCACGGCATTCACCAACAATGCGTGAAGTATGGCACAGAGCCTGACGGCTACGTGAACTACGTGAAAGGTGCCAACATAGCGGGCTTTATGAAAGTGGCTCACGCAATGATAGCACAAGGCATTATTTAATCATAAAAAAAGAAACATTTAAGAGGATGAGCGATTTACAGTTGAAACTCAATAAAATTAATTAATTAAGCTATGTGGTAAATCATTCAAGACAGTAAACTGTAAATCGCTCATTAATAAAGAAACATAGACTTTGTTTAGTTGTATTTGTATTTGTGGTTTGCGCTACCCGCCTTCTGTGACAGAACGCCGGTAGCGCTCTTTTTTCATAGAAAGGTTTTATTTTCAACGAAAATCGGTTTACCTTTGCCCCCACAAACCAAAATCATTGAATACAATTATGGTACAAACAGAATTAATACAGCGTCGTGATAAGATTCGCTGGTTGATGGATCAGCAAAATATCGATGCTGCACTTATCGCTTGCAACGTGAACCTACTCTATACTTACGGACAGATTATCAGTGGTTATTTGTATCTTCCGCTTCACGCACCGGCACGTATTTTTGTAAAACGCCCCAACAACATCAAAGGGGAGTTTGTATTCAGCATACGCAAGCCCGAACAAATTGTTGAAATATTGCAAGAGGAAGGATTGCCAATGCCTAAGAAATTAATGCTCGAAGGAGATGAATTGCCCTATACAGAATACACCCGTTTGGCACGCATGTTTCCCGAAACCGAAGTGGTAAACGGAACTCCACTTATTCGCCAAGCGCGCAGCATAAAAACGGCAATGGAAATAGAGATGTTTCGCCGTTCGGGTGTCGCTCACGCCAAAGCCTACGAACAAATCCCAGCTGTGTATCGTGCAGGAATGACCGACAGAGATTTTTCCATCGAGATAGAGCGTCTGATGCGCTTGGAGGGAGGGTTAGGTATATTCCGTGTATTCGGCCAAAGTATGGAAATATTTATGGGAAGCGTGTTGACCGGAGACAATGCCGCTCATCCTTCTCCTTTCGATTTCGCATTGGGTGGCGAAGGAAGTCCCGAACTGCCAGTAGGCGTAAATGGCACTCCACTGCAAGAGGGGTATAGCGTGATGGTGGATATGGGTGGTAACTTCAACGGATATATGGGCGATATGAGCCGTGTGTTCTCTATTGGCAAACTGCCCGAAGAAGCCTATGCCGCACATCAATTGTGTATCGACATTCAGAACGAAGTAGCCAATTTGGCCAAACCCGGCGCTGTTTGCGAAGATTTATACAACACCGCCATCGCTATGGTAAAAGAGGCAGGCTTTGCCGATAGGTTTATGGGCATTCACCAACAAGCACGCTTCATCGGCCACGGCATAGGGTTGGAAATTAATGAAATGCCTGTGATTGCCCCACGTATGAAACAGGTGTTAGAACCGGGAATGGTGTTTGCACTCGAACCTAAGATTGTGTTGCCTGGCATTGGCCCGGTGGGAATAGAAAATTCGTGGGTGGTGACAGCCGAAGGTGTAGAAAAGCTAACGAACTGCGAAGAATCGATTATCGAACTGGGATAATAGACCGTTTGCTATAAAAACAAAAGCGATTGTAGGCCGGAT
>CAMTPA010000036.1 GCA_947074275.1 uncultured Bacteroides sp. | reverse complement strand
TATTTGTAGGAATTTAAACCAAGTAGAAATCAGACAGAGTTTAAATTACACTCCCCCCTTGCTGCTTGGCTTCACTCCAAATGTTGTCCATTTCATTGAGCGACATATCTTTTAGATTTCGCCCGGCTTTAATAGTACGTTCTTCTAAATAATTGAAACGACGGATGAATTTTTGGTTGGTTCGTTCTAAGGCATTTTCGGGGTTTATGCCGTAGAGCCTACCTGCATTGATGATGCTAAACAGTAGATCCCCAAATTCAGCCTCGGCTTTATCTTTATCCATCCGTGCTACTTCTTCTTGCAATTCACCAAACTCTTCGCGAACTTTGTCCCATACTTGTTCTTTTTCTTCCCAATCGAAACCTACGTTGCGCGCCTTGTCTTGAATGCGATATGCTTTGATAAGTGCAGGTAGTGCAGAGGGTACACCGCTCAATACACTTTTGTTACCATCCTTTTCCTTCAATTTTAGTTGTTCCCAGTTTTCTGATACTTGGCCAGCTGTTTCTGCTTTTTCTTCACCAAACACGTGCGGGTGGCGGAATATTAGCTTATTGCAAAGCTTGTTGCAGACATCGGCCATATCAAATTCGCTTTTTTCAGAGGCTATCTTAGCATAGAATGCAACGTGTAGCAGCACATCGCCAAGTTCTTTGCATACTTCATTTGGGTCATTGTGAGTAAGTGCATCGCACAATTCGTACACCTCTTCGATGGTGTTGGGGCGCAAGCTTTGGTTGGTTTGTTTTTTATCCCACGGACATTTTTCACGAAGTTCGTCCAATATATCCAGAAAGCGACCGTAAGCTTCCACCTGTTCTTTTCTTGTATGTATCATAATTTCTTTATTCTTGTTTATTTCTATTTTGATAAGAGATGAGTAGTCCGATAACTTCTGAATAGTTCTTTCTACCACTCTCTATTTTATTGCCTTTTAAATATAAATCGTATATCCAGTCTTGAATACTGCCAATCAAGGGGTTGTATTTCTCTGCCCAGTAGGTGTGATTGGTGCAGGCCAATTCTATTATTTCGGGGCGGATGGATGTTTGTAGTGTTTCAAACTCTTCTTCGGATAATAGACGATAAGCATTGTTGAGTACGTGGTTGAGGATGGAAAAATATCCACTAAACCGAATAGCTGGAGTGTGTGAACGAGTACAGACTTGATATGCGTAGAAACTGGCTTCTGCTTCGTTGGTTATTCCCAATAAATGCGCTAATTCGTGGGTATAAGTGGCGGGATATTGTGAAGGAAGCACATCGCCATTGACTGTAAATTCACAGAAAAAGGGAGCCATACTGCCACTCACTCCCACCATTGAGCTGATTGGTGTGAAAAGCATTGTCTTTACACGTGGCGATTTCAGTAACAGGCGATTGATACCTAACGAATCGCTTATTTGCAGATAATTCTTCACGGTTTCTTCGAGCAGTGTTTCTTGGTCGAAGGTCATCGTTTGAGGATAGCTCTCGTTTAGTTTGGGAATGTAGTCGTTTAAAAAGAGTTGAAAGTTCTCGGGTGTATATGTCGAGTAGGGGATTTGTGTACGTTGGTAAAAGGAGTTTTGCGAATAGTTCAGTCCCCAAGCTATGTAGAACCAAACATATATCCAAGCAAGAAACTCTATGATGTGCAATACGGTTCGTTTCCAATTTTTCTTTTTGCAGATGGCATAAATGAGATAGGCGATGAGGCTAAGAATACAGAGAAAGATAAACAAATCGCCAATGGCAAAAGGGAAAATAGATGCAAACGATGCCAAGGGATAAGAGATGACGGGGTAAACGCTACGTGCATAAAACTCGCCCCAACCCGGAATGATTTGTACAGCCCAAACCAAAAGAAGCAATGTGGCAAGTGTTGCCAAACGTATTTTCTCTTTTCTTTTCATAACTTAAAATCAAACAAAGGTATGCAAATCTTTGATTGTATGTGTCGTATAACTATTTATAATTTATTAATTTTGCCCCATTATTTCAAATAAACCATCATACATTATAATAGAAATGGAATTAGCAAGTAAGTATAGTCCCGCAGATGTGGAGGGAAAGTGGTATCAGTATTGGATGAACCACAAATTATTTAGTTCAAAACCCGATGGACGTGAACCGTATACCATCGTCATTCCTCCTCCAAACGTCACAGGTGTGCTGCATATGGGACATATGCTAAACAATACCATTCAAGATATATTGGTGCGTCGTGCTCGTATGGAAGGCAAAAATGCTTGTTGGGTGCCTGGCACCGACCACGCTTCTATCGCCACCGAAGCCAAAGTTGTAGGACGATTGGCTACGCAGGGCATTAAGAAAACCGACCTCAGCCGTGAAGAGTTTTTAAAACACGCTTGGGAGTGGACTGACGAACACGGTGGCATTATTTTGAAGCAGCTTCGCCGTTTGGGAGCATCGTGCGACTGGGATCGCACAGCCTTTACGATGGATGAAACACGTAGCGAGAGCGTATTACGCGTATTTGTCGATTTGTATAAAAAGGGATTAATCTACCGTGGTGTTCGTATGGTCAATTGGGATCCTCAAGCTCTGACTGCATTGTCGGACGAGGAGGTGATTTACAAAGAAGAGCACGGCAAATTGTTCTATTTGCGCTACAAGATAGAAGGGGAAGATGGCTATGCAGTGGTAGCTACCACTCGTCCCGAAACGATTATGGGCGATACGGCTATGTGTATCAACCCCAATGACCCTAAAAACCAACACCTGAAAGGCAAGAAAGTAATCGTGCCATTGGTGAATCGTGTGATTCCAGTGATTGAAGACGACTATGTTGACATAGAGTTTGGTACAGGTTGCTTAAAGGTGACTCCTGCCCACGATGTGAACGACTATATGCTCGGCGAGAAATACAATTTACCAAGCATTGATATATTCAACGATAATGGCACTTTGAGCGAAGCTGCTGGGCTTTATGTAGGTATGGATCGCTTTGCTGTGCGTAAGCAGATTGAAAAAGACTTGCAAGAAAGCGAACTGCTCGAAAAAACAGAGGCTTATACCAATAAAGTGGGCTACTCTGAACGTACCAACGTGGTGATTGAACCGAAGCTCTCTATGCAATGGTTCTTGAAAATGGAGCATTTGGCTCAGATTGCTCTTACCCCTGTGATGGACGATGATATTAAATTCTATCCTGCCAAATATAAAAACACCTATCGTCATTGGATGGAGAACATCAAAGACTGGTGCATTAGCCGTCAGCTTTGGTGGGGACACCGCATCCCTGCTTACTTCTTGCCCGAAGGTGGCTTTGTGGTGGCCGAAACAGCTGAAGAGGCATTGGCTTTGGCGAAAGAAAAAACAGGCAATCAAGCTTTGACTATCGAGGATCTTCGCCAAGATGAAGACTGTCTTGATACTTGGTTCTCATCGTGGTTGTGGCCTATTTCGTTGTTCAACGGTATTCTCGATCCTGGCAACAAAGAGATTGAATACTATTATCCAACCAATGACTTGGTGACAGGGCCAGATATTATCTTCTTCTGGGTAGCACGTATGATTATGGCGGGCTATGAATACGAAGGTAAGATGCCATTTAAGAATGTGTATTTCACAGGTATTGTGCGCGATAAGATTGGACGTAAGATGTCTAAATCGTTGGGCAACTCACCCGATCCATTGGCTTTGATCGATCATTTTGGTGCCGATGGCGTGCGTATGGGTATGATGCTTGCAGCACCTGCCGGAAACGATATATTGTTTGATGATGCGCTTTGTGAGCAAGGACGCAATTTCTGCAACAAGATTTGGAATGCTTTCCGTTTGGTGAAGGGTTGGAGTGTAGACGAACAAGCTGAATTTCCGTTGGCTTCTCAGTGGGCTATTCGCTGGTTCGAGTCGAAGCAAAACGAAGTAGCTGCCGAAGTGATTGACTTGTTTAGCAAATATCGTTTGAGCGAGGCGTTGATGGCTATCTACAAATTATTCTGGGATGAGTTCTCGTCGTGGTATTTGGAAATGATTAAACCTGCTTATGGTCAGGGCATCAATCCCGAAGTGCTAAAAGCAACCTTGGGCTTCTTCGACAACTTGCTTCACTTGTTACATCCATTTATGCCATTCATCACCGAAGAGCTTTGGCAAAACATCGTGGAACGCAAAGAGGGCGAAAGCTTGATGGTGTCTACAATGCCAGTTCCGGGCTTGGTGGATAAAGCTTTGATTGCCAATTTCGATATAGCCAAAGAGGTAATAAGCAGCATTCGCTCTATCCGTTTGCAGAAAAACATTGCACAAAAGGAGCAATTGGAACTACAAGTATTGGGCGATAATCCAGTAGCGGAATTCGATTCGGTGCTCTTTAAAATGTGCAACTTATCGTCTATCACAATCGTAGAAACCAAAGCCGAAGGTGCGGCTTCATTTATGGTGGGCACTACCGAATTTGCTGTGCCACTTGGCAATATGATTGATGTGGAAGCTGAAATCGCTCGTATGGAAGGTGAACTGAAACACAAGCAAGGGTTCTTGCAAGGTGTGATGAAGAAATTGAGTAACGAAAAGTTTGTGAACAATGCACCTGCTGCTGTGCTCGATATGGAACGTAAGAAACAAGCAGATGCCGAAAGTATTATCAAATCGCTCGAAGAGAGCCTTGCGGCATTGCGTGGAAAAGCATAAGCTATATCCCGTTTGCTGGCAAGGCCTTTCCAGCGTGGTAGATAGGCCTTCTCAGGTCGGTAGATAGCCCTTTCCAGGTTGGTGGGTATATATACCTCCCAATTTGAATGGATATAAGCTTAAATCGTTATATAAAAAAAGAGATATTCTATGCGAATATCTCTTTTTTTATAGGGTTGCTTTTGTGGGTTATAATATCTGTTGTTTCAAAGCCAGTTCGATAGCAGCTTCTATTTGGTTCACCTGCATCTTGCGCATAATGTTGAGGCGATGTGTTTCGATGGTGCGCGTGCTCACCCCATATTTCAATGCCAAGTCTTTGTTTGAAACCCCCGTAGCTATTTGCCCCAATATCTCAATCTCACGTTCGGTGAGTTTGCGTTGCTTTTGTGGTAGTGTGCTACCATCGCCGCTGTTTGCCGATTTTAAAGAGCGGTATTCGGTGAGCAACACGTTGGTGAGGTCGCCCGAATAAAAGAACTTTCCCTCGGCAACGCTGCGGATAGCACTCAGAAAAACCTTGTTGGGCGCATCTTTGAGCACATAGCCCGACACACCTATGCGCAGCGACTGTTTCACATACTCCGTCAAATCGTAAAGGCTGATGAGCAATATCTTTGCTTGAGGCATTTTAGATAGAATTTCTTCGGCAGCTTCCAGTCCGTTCATCTCAGGCATCGCAATGTCCATAAGCACCAGATTGGGCTTTAGCGACAGAGCTTTTTCCACTGCCTCTTTGCCATTGTCGGCGGTTGCTATCACCTTCAAGTCTTTTTCGTTGTCGATAAACTGCTTCACGCCCAGACGAAATATTTCGTGGTCGTCTGCTAATAAGATTGTAATCGGTTGGTTCATTGTTTTCTTGGTATTATATTAGTCAACGTGATAGGGAATCTTGAGTGATACGGTGGTTCCTTTGCCGGGGGTAGAGGTGATGTTGAATTTTCCGCCGAGCATTTCGGTTCGTTCTTTCATATTTACCAACCCCAACCCATATATTCCAGTATTTTGCCCTTCGTATAGTTCGTCTATTCTTACTCTAAACCCACTACCATTGTCTGTCACTTCAATGTATATGTTTTCGGCATCGGTTTCGGTGCTGATGCTTAGTAGGGTAGCGTTGGCGTGTTTCATTACGTTGTTTATAGCTTCTTGAAGTATTCGGTAGATGATTACATCTTGCTGTTTGGTGAGCACTCCTTCTTCTACCTCATCGTGCAGGGTCACGGTTATCTTCGAGTTCTCGCGCACCAGTTTGCATAGCTCGTTGATAGCCGACTTCAACCCGAAATCATCTAATATATTGGGCAAAAGCTCAGAGCACACACGGCGTGTCTCTTTCACAATGGTCACGGTCATTTCGCGTATATCGGCCAGTGCTTCCCCCTTTATATCTTCTTGTTCTTCCAGCATTTCGATACGCATTTTCAGTGCGGTTAGCATTTGTCCTATTCCATCGTGTATTTCGGTCGATATACGCTTGCGCTCACGTGTTTCTCCTGTGAGTATAGCATCCGAGCGAATTTTTTGCAAGCGGCTTGCCATTTCGTGCGAAGCCCGATTGCTTTCGAGCAGATTCTCGAAGGTGGTACGTAGCTGCTTGTGTAGTGGTAAGAAAATAAGCAAGGCCTCCAATAGCAGGCAAAAGATTAGAATGGCAAACAATCCCCATTCCAGCTTTTTCAGATGGGTTATGTTTTCTTTTGATGTGAGGTCATACTCAAATACAATCATCTCCATACCCAGCAGATAGCTTTTTTCGTTGTTGAGCAATTGCTGCACCCACGGTTTCATAGTAGCTGTATCTCTCACATTTTTGTTTTCCAGCAATGTGCATATTTCATTGCCTGCATCCAGCATATTTTGGTAAGGAGTGTCGATGATGGTGAATAACTCATCAATCATTTTGTCGGCATTGGGGGGGATATTCAGAAAATCGTTTCCATAACGAAGTGCTTTATGCGTGGCGTTCCACTGCTTGAATGTGTTAGAGAAGTCTTTTCCGTCTGTTCGGTAGTTTTTCCCTTCTTTCAATAAAAGCGCATATTTCACCATTGTTTGTGAGTCCGAACGCAGTTTGGCTGCATAGTTTATCAAGTGTGCGTCTGAGTATTGGTTGGCAAGGTAGTTTTGTATTAGTAGTTGACAAAATAGCGACAACAAAGCTATCACGAGCAGCGCAATGGCATATTTCCATTGAAACTGTTTCAATATGTGTTGATAGTTGCGTGGTGTGTACATTCAATCTTGATTTTATGCAAAAATAGTGACTTTTTAAGATAATAAAATAGAGTTCTCCATAATTTTATGGAGAACTCTATACACTAAATATAAGACAACGGAAAACTAATCGGTTTTAAAACAAGTTGTATAGTTGTGCTAAAGGTAATTTGTCTGCTGGTGTGCAATGCAACTCTTCCCCATCCACTTTCACCTGAAAGGTTTCAGTATCTACTTCAATATCGGGCATCGTATTGTTCAGCTTTAGGTCTGCTTTCGATACTACTCTACATCCGTGTACCGCTACTGCTTTCTTGTCCAACCCATAGGAAGATACTGTGTCGAGCGATGCTTCGGATACAAACACACAAGCGTTGCTACCGGCAGCCTTGCCCAGTGCGCCAAACATCGGACGGGGAAAATAGGGTTCGGGGGTAGGGATGGATGCGTTGGGGTCGCCCATTTGTGCATAGGCAATCATACCTCCTTTGATGATAGTTTCGGGTTTGGTGCCAAAGAAACAAGGTTTCCACAACACGATGTCTGCCATTTTGTTCGACTCGATAGAACCTACCGTCTGAGCCAATCCGTGTGCCAATGCAGGGTTAATGGTATATTTTGAGATGTATCGCCTCACCCGATAATTATCACAATCAGTGTCGGTGTCTTCGGGTAGTGGGCCGCGCATCTTTTTCATTTGCGAAGCGATTTGCCACGTGCGGCATATCACCTCACCGATGCGTCCCATCGCTTGCGAATCGGATGTGAAAATAGAGATTGCTCCCATATCGTGCAATATATCTTCTGCGCCGATGGTGCCTTGGCGAATGCGACTTTTGGCAAATGCCACGTCCTCAGGATTGTTCTTGTCCAAGTGGTGACAAATCATCAACATATCCAAGTGTTCGTCGAAGGTGTTTACACTGTAAGGGTTGGTGGGGGTGGTAGACGAAGGCAATATGTTGGGTTGCGAACAAGCTTTGATAATATCGGGTGCGTGTCCTCCTCCTGCGCCTTCGGTGTGATAGGTATGTATGGTTCGCCCATCGAATGCACGGAAGGTGTCTTCCACATATCCGCACTCGTTGATGGAGTCGGTGTGTATGCAGATTTGCACATCGTGCTTATCGGCTATGTTCAGGCAAGTGTCGATAGCCGCTGGTGTGGTGCCCCAATCCTCGTGTAGTTTCAATCCGCAAGCACCTGCCTTGATTTGCACTTCGAGCGCATCGGGTTTGCTTGAGTTTCCTTTTCCTAAAAAACCAAAGTTGATGGGTATTTGGTCGGTGGCTTCCATCATTTTGCGTAGATAAAACGAACCCACTGTACACGTGGTTGCATAAGTGCCCGTGGCAGGCCCTGTGCCGCCACCTATGAAAGTGGTTGTACCATTGGCAAGTGCTTCATCGGCTTGCTGTGGACTGATGTAATGTACGTGTGTATCGATAGCTCCAGCGGTTGCTATTAGTCCCTCACCCGATATAACCTCGGTGATAGTTCCTACTATCAACCCAGGAGTAACACCCGGCTGCACGTGTGGATTGCCGGCTTTTCCTACACCTTTTATTTTGCCATCTTTGATA
This sequence comes from uncultured Bacteroides sp., assembly GCA_947074275.1. Lineage (GTDB taxonomy): Bacteria > Bacteroidota > Bacteroidia > Bacteroidales > Bacteroidaceae > Bacteroides. The sequence goes on along the minus strand of CAMTPA010000036.1, from coordinate 24,193 downwards.
CCTATATCGGCTTTATAGATTCCCTTGTAATCTATAACCAAAGCATTGGTAATCACCAAGTCGAGCACTTCTTCATCTTTAAATCCCGAAGCTTGTCCCATCCCGTCGCGAATCACCTTTCCGCCACCAAACACACACTCCTCTCCATATACGGTATAGTCTTTCTCTACGCAAATCTTTAGTCCAGTGTCTCCCAATGTCACTTTGTCGCCCGTGGTGAGACCATACATATCTACATATAGTTGTTTTTTTATAGTTGTCATCTTCGTTTCCTCCTCTGTTTTACTTGATAAAACTCTTCTCTTTCATCGTTGTTTCAATCTCTTTTTCGCGACCAGTGTATGTACCATTCACCAAGTTGTTTCCGCCATACACTTTCTTTTCGCCTGCTATTTCTACCAACTCTACCGTGCGAGTTTCACCCGGTTCGAAGCGCACCGCTGTTCCAGCAGGTATATTTAGCCGGTAACCCACTGCCGCAATGCGCTCAAAGCTCAGTGCCTTGTTGGTTTCGGCAAAGTTGCAATGCGATCCTACTTGTACCGCACGCGACCCTGTGTTGGTGATAGTCAACACTTGTGTTTTGCGGTTTTCGTTGATGATGATAGGCTGATCCAATATCTCTATTTCGCCAGGCACTACTTCCATACTGTTGTCGGTAAAACGTGGCTTATCAGCTTTGGTCAGCCCCGAAGCATAAAGTGCCAATTTCCCATCCAAGCCCGTGTGGCAAATGGGTTGATGCACCGATACCAATTTGGTGCCATCTACCAGCGTGCCTTCCACTTGAACCTCGTCAATCATCTCTGCTACGCCAGGCATCACATCGTCTGTGCCCAGTATGCGTGTGCCCATTTCGGTGAGTTGTGCCAAGCTGTGTCCATCACGAATCAATTCAAGCAGTTGTCCCGAAATGAGGGCGATTGCTTCGGGATAGTTCAGTTTCAAGCCTCTGGCATATCTTTTTTGTGCCACCACGCAAGCCGTGTGCAGCATTAGTTTTTCTATATCTCTGGGTGTAAGTCGCATAATATAATAATCTGTTTATTGGTTTATACTGATAAGTAAGATTTTAATTCCTCGTAGTCGGCATTCTCTTTGTCGAAGTTGCGCACCACTTTTCCTCTATCCATAATAAAGTATTGGTCGGTGAGTATTTTGGCAAAATCAAGTTTCTGCTCTACCAGCAGAATGCTCATATCACGTTCTGCTATCAATCGTTTTAGCACATCGGCAATCTCCAGTGTAATGGAGGGTTGTATACCTTCCGTCGGTTCGTCGAGAATAAGCAGTTGAGGCTTTCCTACCAAAGCGCGGGCAATGGCAAGTTGTTGCTGTTGTCCACCACTCAAGTTGCCACCCATACGATTGCGGAAGGTCTTCAGAATAGGGAAGAGCGCATAAATCTCCTCTTCATCAAAAGTCTTTGGTCCCGATGGGAGGGCTTCCGTTCCGATGAGTATGTTCTCGTAAACTGTGAGTTTAGGGATGATTTCTCGTCCTTGTGGCACGTAGGCGATGCCGCTTTTCACACGTTTGTAGGTGGGCATTCCTTGAATCGCTTTGTCATTGAATTCAATCTCTCCTTGTGCGCTTTTCAGCAACCCCATTATGGTGCGCATCAGTGTGGTTTTGCCCACACCGTTTCGTCCCATAATGGTAGTCACTTGCTTGCGAGCCACTTGCATATCCACGCCCCAAAGTATGGTGCTTTGCCCATAGGCTGCGTGTAGGTCTTTCGTTTCAAGTATCATATCCATACGCATTAGCTTTGTTTCATATTCTTCATTTGTGCAGAGTCGGGTGCTCCCAAGTAACAATCAATCACGCTCTTGTCATTCTTCACCTCTTTGAAAGTTCCTTCGGTAAGAATCGAGCCACGCACCAACACGGTCACTTTCTCTTTGGCTATCTGCTCTACAAAGTGCATATCGTGTTCTATTACAATCACACTCTTTGTTTTTCCCAGATTGATGAGTAACTCACCTGTTTTTTCGGTCTCGGCGTCCGACATACCTGCAGCAGGCTCATCAATCAGCAACAATTCTGGCTCTTGAAGCAACACAATGGCTATCTCCAGCCACTGTTTCTGTCCGTGTGATAATGCTCCAGCCATTGTGTTTAGTTCATCTACTAAGTTCACCTGTTCGGCCACTTGATATATTTTGGCACGATGTTCGGGCGATAGATGGAAGAACATTGAGGCAAATACGCTCTTGTTTCCTTTAAGCCCTAATAGCATATTGTCGAACACGGTCAACCCATCGAAAACGGTGGGCTTCTGAAACTTTCGTCCTACACCCATTCGGTTTATTTCAATTTCCGAGCGTCCTATAAGCTCTTCTCCATTGAAGAGTGCCGTGCCTTGGTTGGGAAGTGTTTTGCCACATAGTACATCCATCATAGTTGATTTTCCTGCACCATTTGGGCCGATAATCACACGTAGCTCTTTATCTCCCAAATCGAACTTGTGTAGGCTGAGTGCTACCACTCCACCAAAAGTCACTGTCAAGTTTCTTATCTTTAGCATATTGTTTTAGGATTTAGAGAACGACATTCCTTTACTTTTTACTTTATCTATCATTGTGCCTACCATTCCCAGAATACCTTTCTTGAGGTAAAGCACGGTCACTACATAGAGCAATCCTAAGATGTATGGCCAAGCTTCGGGCATAATTGAGGTGAATATACTATACATCACATTGACTACCAATGCACCTACAACAGCTCCTTTCAAGTTGCCTCTGCCACCTAATGCCACCCAAATCAGCATTTCGATAGACGCTTTTACGCTCATACGTCCGGGAGTGACGATGCCTGTTTGAGGTAGATAGAGCATTCCTGCTACAACAGCAATCAAAGCTCCGATGATAAAAATAGCAGTTTGATATTGCACCACTTTGTAGCCTGTGAAACGTAGCCGCGATTCGCTGTCTCGAATACCAACCAACACTTTGCCAAACTTCGACTCAGTAAGTTTTTTAGCCAAGTAGAAAATAACAGCAAGCATTATTACGGTGAATATGTAGATGCCCAGCTTGACGGTGTCCGAGCGTAAATCCATTCCCAGCATATATTGGAAATTGGTCAACCCATTGGAACCTCCAAGCATTGTCTCGTTGCGCGAGAAGAGCAAAAACATAGCCCAAGCCAATGCCTGTGTGATGATGGCAAAGAATACTCCCTTGATGCGTCGGCGGAAGATGAAATAACTGATGAATCCGAAACCTATCGCAACAATGGCACAAGCCACAAGTGCACCACCGAAAGTCTCGAATGGCTTCCAAAAGAAGGGTAGTTCAGTCACCTGATTCCACGACATAAAATCGGGTACAGCTTGTCCGGCTGGGAGATTGTTGATGGTGAGATACATCCCAATGCCATAAGCACCCAAACAAAAAAAGAAGGCTTGACACATTGTCATAATGCCCGTATAGCCCCATATAAGGTCTACGCCGATGGCTGCAATGGCAAAGCAAAAGTATCGTCCCCAAAGGGTCATTGTGTTGATGTCTATCAACCCGATGATATTAGCTACCGGAAGTAAAACCAGAAAGACTAATAAGAAAAGTATATAGTTCAATTTATCATTTTTCATATTTTCTTCAATTTGATGATTTCCGATAGTTTATTAATCGTCTCCGATGCGGCCTTTGTCTGCAAACAACCCTTTGGGGCGATATTGCAAGAAGACAATGATGAGGAACAAGATTAGCACTTTGCCATAAACAGCCTCGAAGCCAGCTTCGAATACCTTAGATAATACCCCAATGCCGAGACCCGACACCACACAGCCAGCCAATTTTCCTACACCACCTGTCACTACTACCAAGAAAGAGTCTACTACGTACGTTTGTCCCATATCGGGAACTACATTGCCAATTAGCGTGATGGCGCAGCCTGCAACACCTGCCAAGCCCGACCCTAACATAAATGTAATCATATCGGTTTTCTGAGTAGAAATACCCACGCAGGCACTCATATTGCGGTTTTGAGTCACAGCGCGTATCTTAACCCCTAAGCGCGATTTTTGGAAAACTAAATAAACAATGGTGAAGATGATGATAGTCAGCCCGATGATGAATAGGCGATTGAATGGCAATATCATTCCTTCGGTAATTTCCCACCCTCCCGATAGAATGGCAGGTGCTTTTACGGTAGTCAAATCTCCGAAAATGCTACGTGCTATTTGAATAAGGATGAGGCTGACACCCCACGTTGCAAGCAAGCTTTCGAGTGGACGATTGTATAAATGACGAATCACCAATCGTTCTACAATAAGCCCTACTAATGCGGTGGTGACAAACGACATAGGTAGTGACAGAAAAAATGACCAATCGGAAAGCGAAGCGGGAAATAATTTCTCGAATAATTGCTGCATACAGTAAGTGGTATAAGCCCCAATCATCAAAAATTCTCCGTGGCTCATATTGATGATTCCAGCCAATCCGTAGATGATAGATAATCCAAGAGAACTAAGTATCAGGATGCTGCCCAAGCTGAGCCCGCTAAATACATTCTGATAAATATCGTTGTTTCTTTCGGCAAGATCCCATTGTGCCACTTGACTCTTTACTTTTTTAAGATTCGATTTACTGATGTCTGTTCGCTCTAAATAGGTGCGAAACAGTAGATGTGCGTTGGTTGTTTTGTGAGCCAAAAAATAGTCGATGGCGGCAGTTTGCTCCGCTTCGTCTCCACCCAATAATTCGAGTGTATAAAGTGTTTCTTGTGCAGTTTGTTTCACCGCTTCGTTTTTTTCGTTTTCTGCGGCCTCTTTCACAAGCGATAGCCATTTTATTTCTCTTTTTTCGGCGATGAGGCGATATGCCGCTGCACGTGTCTCTGCCGAGTGACTGCTGAGATTTATTAATGGCATTAACTCGGTGAACAACACTCGCTCCTTGCGCGATAGTTTGATAAGCTCAAGCTTGTTTGTGTCGGGTGTTTTGTCTATGAGTTCGAATGCTGGATAGAGATAATATCCTTTTCCATTTACAAGAGTGATGGGGCGATTATCTTGCGAAACATACAATCGACCCTCCAAAGCTGCTTCTAAAAATGGGAATATGCTATCTGATTCGTGCTTGCTGAGGTAAGTCCAAGCAGGCGCAGCTTTTTCCTTGTCCTTGCCCAGGATGTCGGAGATCGCAAGATCTACCGACATCTCTTGTGCAAAGATTGGACAAGTGATTGTAAAACAGATTATAACCCAAAGTATTTTGTATCGCATGATAATACTTTTAAAAGGTGAAAAGAATTGCTTAGTCTGTGTACATATTGAATGGTTCGGGAACAATCAGCGAGTTTGTGCGGCTGATTACATCAAACTGTCCATCGGGGCGGATTTCGCCAATTACAGCAGCTTTGGCAAGGTGATGATTGTCGGGGTGCATTCTCACTGTGCCAGTGGGAGAATCGATTTCTAAATCGGCAAGTGCGGCTATCACTTTGTCCACATCAAATGAACCAGCTTTTTCAACTGCTTTTTTCCAAAGGTAAAGCCCTGTGTACGACCAGCAGATAGGATCGTCGGTCACACGTTCGCCTCCACCAGGCAACTTGTTGTCTGCGCAATATTTCTTAAAGTTTTCGGTGAACTTGTAGTTTTCGGGCGATTTTTCAGATTGAAAGTAGTTCCAAGCTGCCAAATGACCGATTAGGAACTCTGTATCCATAGAGCGCAATTCGTCTTCGGCTACCGAGAAAGCCATGATAGGGCAAGAAGATGAATTTAAACCTTGGTTGGCAAACTCTTTATAGAAAGGCACGTTGCTGTCGCCATTGATGGTACTCAATACGCACGCATTGCCACCCATTGCAAATCGTTTGATTTTCGACACGATGGTTTGGTAATCTTGGTGTTGGAATGGAGTGTACTCTTCTACAATGTTTTCGGCAGGAATACCTTGTTTTAAAAGGTAGTTTTTCAAGATTGTGTTAGCGGTGCGTGGAAATACGTAATCAGTGCCTAACAGATAAAACTTTTTGTAACCACCTCCTTCTTCACTCATCAAATAGTCGGCCGCTGGAATCAACTGTTGGTTTGGAGTTGCGCCTGTATAAATGATGTTGGGCGAGCACTCTTGTCCTTCGTATTGTACAGGATAGAAAAGTAACCCGTTATACTCTTCAAACACTGGCAACACCGATTTGCGCGATACCGAAGTCCAGCAACCAAACACGGCACTTACCTTGTTTTTACCCAATAGCTCTTTCGATTTCTCGGCGAATAAATCCCAATCCGAAGCAGGGTCTACTATTTTTGGTACAATTTTTTTGCCCAATACACCACCTTCGGCGTTTATCTCGTCAATACCCATCAACAATACATCGCGAAGCGACACTTCCGAAATTGCCATTGTGCCACTAAGGGAGTGTAGGATTCCTACTTCAACAATGCTGTCGTTTGATGTGCTTGAAGCTGTATCCGAACTTTTCTTTGAAGAACAACTGCTGCCAAATGTGAGCAACATACCGCTCGCTATGGCCATACATACTGATTTAAAAACTAATTTTCCCATAATCTGAAATTGATTTAATGTTGTAATATTGTATCCTGTAAATGCTTGATGTTAGAAATAGCACAATTGCACTTGCAACCAGATTTGTCCGAATGTTTTGCTTTTAATTTCATTGGTTTCTGTCAGCAAATTCTTGTTCATTGCGATGTACGAAAGTCGTACGTTGGCTTTGTAGCCGTTGAAGAAGTAGTTTAAACCACCACCCCATACATTGGTTGTTCCCAACTTGTCGTGTGTGTCTTGTCTTTCAAACTTCACCCAAGGTTGTAGCTTTACGTCTCTGAAATAGTAGCCCAGTTCTGCAAAATAGATGTTTTGTTCGGGTATCATTTCGGCAAACGAATATTTGTGATCTTTGCTACCACCATTTAGATAAGAGTAGGCTACATTGGCTGTGATAGAACCACACTTACCCAAAGGCTGGTCGATAAACATATCTACACCTGTACCTACGTAACTGCCTTGTGTGTCTACACCACCGCCAAACGTGAATACGTTGTATTCGCCCAAAGTAGTGCCCGAGTAAGGATCAATGTCTCTCAAGTTGTATTCCACACGACCAGTCACGCGGAAAGGCTTCTTTTTTGTGTTTTCAAATGTCCGTCTGCCATCGAATACTCCCGCACGATATTTCAACCTATCGCCAAAGAATCCACCCGAAAGGTTCACACCCACATCACGACCACAATCGTTTTGCAAAGGCGACTCTTGATTCATATTGTAAGGGTATTGAAAATAGCTGAAATCGTTTGCCATAAGGGTAGAAGCGGTTTGCAAACCATTGCGATTGTACGAAACCAGCATCTTACCAGCCGAAATAGTGAGCCAATCAAAGAATTTGTGATCATATTGCATATCCAATACCTTGATGCTTGCTGCCTTATCTGCTGCTGGGCCAATGCCTGCTGTGATTTCTGTTTCGGCAAAGATGTGATCGCGTTTCGATAGTTGAACGTCGAACATAAGACGTGCACGATATAGGTTTGCGCCCATTCCCCAGCCTTTAGAGTCGTCGGATAGGGTGCTGCTGCCGAAATCGTTTTGTTGCGCATACAGATATGCGTGTGCCAAAACACCAATGTTGATGGAAGGTTTTTTTTCTTGTGCCATTGCCGGCAATAAGGTGAATAAACCCAATGCCAATCCGATGAATTTTGTTTTAATGTGGTATCCCATACGTTTTTTTACTTTAATAATGAAAACTAATACTAATACGTTCGTGTCGAATCATTGGCCATTGATTACGTACGCAAAGAACGGGATAATATTTTAAACCGCAAAGCAAAATGCAATAAAATATTTAATTATTATGATAAAATGTTTTATTATATCTTTTTAATCTGTCTTTATGGTTGTGGTTTGGCTATATTTCTTGATTGTTGCGTTGAGTTTTAGTTTGCTGTGCTTACGTATGGGTAGGGCTGATTGATGTGAATATTTTAATAAGTGTCTTTTCAGCTATTAAGGTTTATCGTGTTAACTATGAATAGATAGCACATTGATTGTTAACGTCTAAAAAGCAAAATGTTTATAGAGTAGAGTTTATTGTTTGGCTATGTGATAGGTGTGTGTATCCCGTTTGCTGGCAAGGCCTTTCCAGTGCGGTAGATAGGCCTTTCCAGTATGGTAGATAGGCCTTTCCAGCAAGCAGGATATAGCAGACTAAAAAAGTGGAGTGGCTCCATCATTGTGGGGTATAGAAAAGGGGATACACCGATTTGATGTATCCCCTTTAAGTATGTATATACTTATGTAGTTATTTCTCTAATAAGTCTTTTAGAAATGAGTTTAGTTCTTCGTCCAGTCCTTTGAGCAACTCATCATCTATATAAAGCGTGTCATCGTCAATAAGCAATAAGTCCGAAATCGTTTCTTTTTCTTCATCTACCAGCACAAATGAGTAAGGCTTCAAAATAACTAAGTTTCCGAAGCTTCCTTCATCATTCATTTTTTTTAGGATGTTTCTTAGCTCACTTTCTGTATTTTCATAAAAATCATCCCCATCGTAGTTTATCCATTGGTCGATGACAACGCAAGCTAACTCTTTGTCTTCATCATCGTAAATGCAAAGTTCGCCCGACCCTTGATTGGGCTGAATATGAATATCGGTGACTGCCGACTGTATACAGCCTTGCATAAAAGGTTTCACAGCTTTCTTTATGGTTGTTTCGATGGCTGTTGATGAATGTTGATTTAGCTCCATAATAATTTCAATTGCTCAATATTAATTTCAAAGGTATAAAAAATAATCAGAAACAGTTCTTTTCTTGTTTAAAAATCCTCTTGAATACGCTGCATTTGGATATTTAACTGTGATAACCCTTCTTTACGTTTGTTTAGCTCATCCAAATAGCGTGCGGTTTCTACGTAATCCATCACATCGTATATAGAAGTGTTACTCATATCTCGTCCTTCAATTCGGTCTACTTCGTAGGCCCACTTGTTGGCTTTGGTTGCCCATTCGATAGCTTGTTCAAAGTCATCTTTTGTTTCATAATAAAGTGCTATGTTATTGGCTATCCGCATTTTTTGTTTTTTGTTTTTAGTGTGCTTGTATGCTGCTTCCCAAAGATTGAAGGCCTCGTTCCAATTGTTTTCACGCACGTGTATGGCTGCGTCCCTCATTTGCACCGAACCTCCAGTATATAAATATCGTGTAGCCGAACTCCAGTGTGGTAGAATGTATTTTATGGGCAATGTGCCTGCAAAGGCAGAGCTTTCCTCTATCATTTGCTTTTTCTTAATCATATTGGCTCGCACATATCCCTCGGTGGTGCCCAATTGTTCCCAAAATATACTGTCGCGCGTGTTCACAGTGAGCAATGGGGCTTTTCGGGTGGGGATGTAGATGTGGAATTTGGGGTTTACTTTCATGTCAACCACTCCTTGATAACAATTCCATTCGGGCACAGCACCAATGTAATGAGTGCTTTGTAAATTGACTTCCTCTACCGAAATCAGAAAATCTACATCAAGTAAGTTTGTTAGCTCTTGTACCTCTTTTTGTGTAAGTATCTGTTCGGTTCTTAGCACGTCATTCTTTCGCAATGCCGAGTCGCATATCACTATTTCATCAAAATAATTGGCTTCAGCCAATGCGCCAGCCAATGCTTCCGCAGTCAAAGTAGAGTTACCTTTCGTCGCGATAGCTTCTGGAATGATGCCGTCGGTGACGAATTTCGCTCTTGTTTCTGATGTTGTATCTATATAAAAGGGCATATTATCGACAACTGCCACTCGCTTCAGTTCAGTAGGAAAATTGATTTCGGCTGGCGATAAGTAGTCGACAGTAATCTGCTGACGAGTAGTCTGACAGGCGGAAAATAGCAAAATACAAAACACTAAGGATGAGAAGTTTTTCATAAGAATGTCTATATTTAGCAAAAGTACGATATTGGTGGGAATAAATAAAAAGCTCCGAACATTTTTTAACTGTTCGGAGCTTTGCAATTATTTAGCTAATAGCTATTTAATCTGTTTAAGCATTCTTACCGTGGCACGCTTTATATTTTTTGCCACTACCACAAGGGCAAGGCTCATTGCGACCCACTGTTTTTTCGGCACGCACGGGTTCGCGCTTCACTTCGCGTGTGTCGCGTTGTGCCGCAGCCTGTTGGTGAGGATCGGTCAAGTCTTGTTTCTGCTCACGATATTGGCTCATATCCTGACGACGTTCGGGGGCTGCCTCGCGCACTTCAACCTGTTGTTGCTGTGGCTGTTCGGGAGCTTGTTGTACTGGAATCTGTCCACGCATCAAGATAGAAATCGTTTGATTGTTGATTTTCTCTACCATTGTGTCAAACAGGGTTACAGATTCTAACTTGTAAATCAACAACGGATCTTTTTGCTCATAGCTTGCATTCTGTACCGAGTGCTTCAGTTCATCAAGTTCACGGAGGTTTTCTTTCCACGACTCATCTATCACGTGCAGCAATATTGATTTCTCGAATGCTTTCACCACCTCCTTACACTCACTTTCGTATGCGCCTTTCAGGTTGCACGAGATGTTGTACATTCTCTTACCGTCTGTGATTGGTATTAATATGTTTTCGTACATCTCACCTCTTGTTTCATACACTTGCTTGATAACAGGATAGGCTACTTGTGCCATTTTCTCAGTCTTGCGTTTGAAGTTTGCCATCGCTGTGTCGAATGTAAGCTCTGCCAACTTCTCTTTCTTTTCGTTACGGAATTGTTCCTCAGTAAATGGTGCCTCCATAGCGAAGGTTGTTAGCAAGTCCTCTTTGCATTCTTCGTATTCGGCATTGTTTTCTACTGCCGAAGCACAACGCTCCCACACCATATTTACAATATCCATTCCGATGCGTTCGCCCATCAATGCGTGGCGACGTTTGGTATAAACCACCGTACGCTGTTTGTTCATCACGTCATCGTATTCGAGCAAGCGTTTACGGATACCAAAGTTGTTTTCTTCTACTTTCTTTTGGGCGCGCTCTATTGAGTTCGAAATCATCTTATGTTCAATCATTTCTCCCTCTTCAAAGCCTAATTTATCCATTACGCTTGCAATGCGGTCGGATGAGAACAAGCGCATCAAATCGTCTTCAAGCGACACGAAGAATACAGAAGAACCTGGGTCACCTTGACGACCGGCACGGCCACGAAGCTGACGGTCAACACGACGAGATTCGTGACGCTCTGTACCAATGATAGCCAAACCGCCAGCCTCTTTCACTTCAGGGCTAAGTTTGATGTCGGTTCCACGACCAGCCATATTCGTAGCAATGGTCACCATACCTTTCAAACCTGCGTTGGCCACAATATCAGCTTCTTTTTGATGAAGTTTAGCATTCAATACATTGTGCTGAATTTTGCGCATAGACAGCATTTTGCTAAGCATCTCTGAGATTTCTACCGAAGTAGTACCTACCAACACCGGACGACCAGCATCTACCAATTGTTGAATCTCTTCGATTACAGCTTTATATTTTTCGCGTTTAGTTTTGTAAACACGATCATTCATATCTTTACGTGCGATTACTCTATTTGTTGGAATCACTACAACATCCAGTTTGTAAATGTCCCAAAGCTCGCCAGCTTCTGTTTCTGCCGTACCAGTCATACCCGATAGCTTATGATACATACGGAAGTAGTTTTGCAGTGTGATAGTAGCAAATGTTTGAGTAGCAGCTTCCACTTTTACTCTTTCTTTTGCTTCGATAGCCTGATGCAAACCATCTGAATAGCGGCGGCCTTCCATTATACGTCCGGTTTGCTCATCTACGATTTTCACCTGTCCTTCCATCACCACGTATTCATCATCTTTCTCGAACATTGTATATGCTTTCAAAAGCTGATTGATGGTATGAACACGCTCTGCTTTGATAGCATAGTTGTTTAGGAGTGCATCTTTCTTTTCGAGTTTTTGCTCATCGCTCAAATCTTTTTCATTTTCAAGTTCAGAAAGCTGTGCCGTAATATCAGGTAATACGAAGAATGTTGGGTCTTCAGATTTACCACTAATTAAGTCGATACCTTTATCGGTAAGGTCTACACTATTTATTTTTTCATCAATGACGAAATATAATGGGTCAGTAGCTTCAGGCATACGCTTGTTGTTCTGCTCCATATAAATTTCTTCTGTTTTGAGCATACCCGCTTTGATGCCTGGTTCACTCAAAAACTTGATTAAAGCTTTGTTCTTAGGCAATGCCTTGTGACTACGGAAAAGTGAAAGGAATCCTTCTTCAACTTCTTTTTTATCATCCGAAGCGATTAGTTTTTTTGCTTCGGTGAGGTATTTAGTAGCAAGTACTTTTTGTGCTTCAACCAAACGCTCTACCAATGGGCAAAGTGATTCGAACAGCTGTTGTTCGCCTTTGGGAACTGGGCCTGATATAATAAGAGGAGTACGTGCGTCGTCAATCAATACAGAGTCAACCTCATCCACGATAGCGTAATTGTGTATGCGTTGTACCAAGTCTTTTGGGCTGATAGCCATATTATCGCGTAGATAATCGAAACCAAATTCATTGTTTGTACCGAAAGTGATGTCGGCAAGATAAGCTTTGCGACGAGCATCTGAGTTCGGCTGATGACGGTCGATGCAATCTACACTCAAGCCGTGAAACATATACAAAGGACCCATCCATTCCGAGTCACGTTTGGCAAGATAGTCATTTACTGTAACCACGTGTACACCGTTGCCAGTAAGTGCGTTGAGGAACACAGGTAAGGTTGCCACCAAAGTTTTACCTTCACCTGTTGCCATTTCGGCAATTTTGCCTTTGTGCAACACTACACCACCAAATAGCTGAACATCATAGTGAATCATATTCCACTTCATATCGTTGCCACCTGCCAGCCAGTTTGTATTGAATATCGCTTTGTCACCTTCGATGCGTACAAAGTCTTTGGTTGCAGCCAGTTCACGGTCAAAATCAGTAGCTGTTACTACAATTTCTTCGTTTTGGGTGAAGCGTCTTGCAGTATCTTTTACGATAGAGAAAGCTACGGGGAGCACTTCATCCAATGATTTCTCGTATATTTCAAGAATCTCTTTTTCTAACTTGTCGATTTGTGCAAAAAGTCCTTCACGCTCTTCCAATTCCAGCGTTTCGATTTTTGCTTTCAGCTCTACTACTGCTTCACGCTCTTTGGTTGCCGAGTCGAATATGTATTTTTTCAATTCTTGCGTCTTGGCACGTAGCTCATCATCGCTTAGTTTTTCCACTTCGGGGTAAGCGGCTTTTATTTTCTCTACCCACGGTTGGATTTCTTTCATATCGCGCTTCGATTTGTTTCCAAAGATTGCGCTCAAAAATTCATTAAATCCCATTTTATATTGTTTTTATTATTATTTACTTGAATGTATGCCTCTTTTAATAAAGAGATGTGTCACTTTTGAAGTGTGATAGGAGGGGCTTTCGAACCACTTGGAGCACGTATGCGCATATAGCGCGCCAGCGTAGGTGCGATGCACTCTGCCGATACGGGTGTATTTATTTGCTCGGCTTTGATGGAGCTACCAAAAAAGATAAGTGGCATAGGAATATAGCCATAACGCACTACCTTGCTATTCGACGGGTTGCTTTCGTTGACAGCAGTCCACCCGGGCAATACGCTGACAAGTAAATCGCCCGAACGCTTACGGTGGTATCCATTGCGAATTTTCTCTATCTCTGGACTCCACGAACCAAGCAATAGGCGATGTTGCGAATAAGCATCATTTACACCGCTAAACTGCATCAAGAAATCGGCCGACTTATTTTGTATATCAGGCAGACTCAATCCTTTCTGCTCTATAAGTTTGTGGTTGAGGTATATTTGTTGGTCATAGTAAGCTTCTACGTACTTACCTTCGCCATAAACAGCCATTAAGTACATATTCAGCAGTGCGGCACATCTGTTTAAATGAAACTCTCCTGTCGGAATGCGATAAATGCCTAAATCGGATGAATCGCTATCTACATAGCCAGTAGAGGTGATGAAAATAAGCGCATTGTTTAGTCCCACCTTCTTGTCTATTATCTCTAAAAGAGTAGCAATGCTTTGGTCTAATCGCACATAGATGTCTTGCAACTCCGTTGCTGCCTCTTGTGCTGTTTTGCGCATATAGTTGCCCGCATAGTAAGTCAGCGACAGCATATCGGTTATATCGTCTTTGCCGAGGAGACTTTTTTCAAGAAGTTCGGCAGTGAGCAGATTCACTTCATCGTTGACGAAAGGACTGGTGACAAATCTTCTAAACTTGTTGTTGCGGTCTTCGTCCATCTTGTATTTGAATGCGATGTCGCGCCACTCCGGAAGATAAGTGTATTTCTCTTTCGGATGAACTGGCGACCAAGTCATATTTGAGATGCGTAAGTCTATTGACTGCCTATCATTGTATTGATTGAGCCACCACGGAAATTCGGCGTAGTATGTAGTGCCACACCATTTGCCCGTTGTGGTGTTTATCCAGAAAGCTCCGTTGGCGCAATGCCCCGCAGTGAGCACAGCCGTATCACGAAAAGGGGATATGGAGTATATTAAGCCTTTGTTGCGCGTTGCAATTCTAAGCTCGTCGGCGATGGTTGATGTGAGTAGCAGTTCGGCTGAGGTGCTTTCGTTGGTGTAGTTCCCCATATAATTGGGGTCGTCTACGCAGCTGATGGGGCGGAGCGTTGTGGCATCAAGCCACATATCACCAATAATTCCATTGAGTGATGGGGTGGCTCCTGTATAGATGGCTGCCGTAGCCGACGAACGGTCTATGTTGTCGAAACCGTACTCTATGTTTTTATAAACTTTTCCCTCTTTGAGTAGACGCTTGAAACCCTTGTCGCCATAAAGTGGCGCAAAGTTTTCCAAGTAGTCTGTTCGTAGCTGGTCGATGGTGATGCCGATAACCAGTTTGGGAGCTTGCATTTGTTGCTCTGCACAAACTTGTGTTCCGGTAATTGCCAGTACGGTGATTATAGAGGTTATGAGTCCTTTCATTTATTTTTTCTTATAAGTCAGAATGATGTTGCTCAATGAACGTATCAGCAAACACAGTGCCAAAGGTACGATAGCTAAATTAATTCTCTGTGGTATAAGGGGAAAAAGCACTATAAAAAGTGTTAAAACAACCAGGTTGAAAAGAAGATACCAACTTCTACGCCTCTTTCGGACTGCATATATGATGAATGGCAAGAAGAGCAACTGCCCGGGATGAAACACGAAAAGTAGGTAATTGGAACTAACAGCAGGGTGAGATGAAAACAACGCTAAGAAGGCAATCACGCATC
Organism: uncultured Bacteroides sp.; assembly: GCA_947074275.1. Lineage (GTDB taxonomy): Bacteria > Bacteroidota > Bacteroidia > Bacteroidales > Bacteroidaceae > Bacteroides. The sequence goes on along the minus strand of CAMTPA010000036.1, from coordinate 8,937 downwards.
CCGAAATTCCCGCTGCTGCAAAGAGAACAAGATCGATTCCCCACAGCCCTTTTTTGTGTTTGATGCCATAAATAGTGGCAAATGTCACTACGATAAAGAGCAACAAGGCGCATCGGATAGGGGTAAGAATATCGCCAATAGCTTCACCCCATCCTGTTTCATCTCCGTCAATGTCTTTGTCTACCTCCACCACTTGCGAAGAGTCTGATACTAAATTGCGCATTCCATTTACATCTTCAATTTGTGCCGTAGCAAAAGCCACTTGTAGATAGAAAGGGGCGAACATCATCTGTCTGTCGGTGATGGGGCGGTCGGCTTCGCTGCCCACACAAAAATCCATACCAAATCGCGACCACGGATTGTTGCGCGTGTGTTGGTAGATTATATCTCTAAAAGTCTTGGCGTTGGTTTGCTCGTCGAATGGTTCGAAAATCACCTTGCCGTCAATGCTTTCTTCTATCTTGTCGCGCGGGCGAGTGGCACAATTGTCGTAGAAAAAATTGTATCGATACACACGGTTTTCGGGGCGTGCGTTTTCTTCGAGTAAAGCTATCAGATTTCTTTTTTCCTTGGGCGACAAGTTTAGCTCTTGTTGCCACACCTCTCTTCCGAAGTAAGTGTACTCCCATTTGAAGCGTTCAAAACTCTCTATGCCAAGCTCGTAGTCGGTCTCTCCCAGCGAAAAGCGCATAATGAAATTGGGCGCGTCGAATCGAAACAAGCCATAGTTGAACACAGCGTCAATGCCCTTATCGGGGTTTTCGTATCGAATGGCGGTGTGCCCAAAAAGAGTGTATATCGGGTTGCCTGGAGCGCAAGTAAGCAGGCTTAGGCGTATGTTGTCGGTAGAGATGCTATCTGTCTCATTGGCATTTGCGGTTGGGGTGCCTATATATATAAGGAGTAAAAGTAGCAGTGTTTTTATCTTTGACACGGTAGTTTCTTTTTTATTTTGCGCAAAGATATTACATATTTCTATTATATATGTGGCTCATTGCAAACATTTAGCGAAAATGGAATCTCTTTTTTAAGTGTGTGTTCGCTATTGCAGGCTGCTTGCTGAGGTATGCTTGCTTGGTGATGAGCATAAATTGGGTAATTGTGGTGTCACAACATCCGGGTGTTGTGGTGCAAAACATCCGGATGTTGTGTATCAAAACACCCGGATGTTGTTGGTGAAAACATCCGGGTGTTTTTATCGATGAGTGTTCTTGTTTGATTCTAAGTGTTTGGTTGTGTGTGAATAAGGGTGCGTGTTGTGTGTTTTTCTGATACACTTGTTTCTAAACAAACTTTTTTGACTAAATGAGCCTGTTTGTTTTTTTATCTCTATCTTTGTGCCTCAATTTCAATCTATGTGTTGTGAATTTGATAGTTGACATAGGAAATACGAATGCAAAAGTTGCTGTTTTTGATGGTGACGATATGGTGGAGGTGCTGGTCGGTTCCAATCGGCAGCTGGATAGCGTGGCTACACTGTGCGTCAAATACAATTTGCAACGAGGGATTGTGGCAAGTGTGGTGCCTTTGAGTGACGAAGTACGAGAACAATTAGTCTTGTCGGGTGTGTCGTTGTTGTTTTTAGATTGTGACACCCCACTGCCTATTGTCAATCTTTATAAAACGCCTCGTACGCTGGGCTATGACAGGATAGCAGCTGTGGTGGGAGCCAGTGCGATTTGTCCCAACAAAGATTTGTTGGTGATTGATGCAGGCACTTGTATCACCTATGAGTTTGTAGATGCACAAGGTAGGTACTGGGGTGGGAACATCTCGCCGGGGATGCAGATGCGCTTTAAAGCGTTAAATCAATTTACAGGCAAACTCCCGTTGATAGCCCCTGTGGGGGATATGCCCTTTTGGGGTGATAGCACCGAGACGGCAATACGAGCTGGAGTGCGAAAAGGACTGGATTTTGAAATTTCAGGATACATTGCAGCTATGAGGTATAAATATCCTGAACTTTTGGTTTTTTTAACGGGAGGAGATGAATTTTCTTTTGATGAAAGCATAAAAAGTATCATCTTTGCAGATAGATTTTTAGTGTTGAAAGGATTAAATAGAATTTTAAACTATAATAATGGTAGGATTTAAACGGACACTCTTTGTGCTTTTGCTCATATCTTTTACTGGTATTGCGATGGCGCAGAATAATACAAACTCTCCCTACACACGATACGGCTATGGTGACTTGTCGAGTCAGAATTTTGGAAATAGTAGGGCGATGGGGGGAATTGCCTACGGTTTGCGCGATGGTTTACAAATCAACCCGCTGAATCCTGCTTCTTATACTGCTGTAGATTCGCTGACCTTTATTTTTGATGGCGGATTTTCGATGCAGAACGACAATTTGAGTGATGGAACTACAAAGCTGAATGTGAAAAATTCCAGTTTTGACTATGTTGCGATGCAATTTCGTGCTCATAGACGGATTGCTTTGACTATCGGTTTGCTCCCCTTTTCGAGCGTAGGATACAATGTGACACAAAGCTACACCGAAACGCCTACTTCGCCCAATTATGCTAAACAGGTATATGGCGACGGTGGTTTGCATCAAGTATTTGGTGGGGTAGGTCTTAAAGTCTTCAACAACCTGTCGGTCGGAGCCAACATATCTTTCTTATGGGGTAATATCAGCCGTAGTTTGACTATGATTTATCCATCTTACCCATCTTCGTCGGGTTCGGGAACTACTACTCCTTCTTACTCTGAAAATTTCTACACTTCGTTCAGAAGTTATAAACTGGATGTAGGTGTGCAATATACTCAGCCAATTGGTGAGAAACACAAAGTGACCATTGGCGCAGTCTACTCTAACGGACACCATTTGAATAACGAGACAACTATTCAGACAACAACAACAGTTGTTACCTCAAACGATTCGGTAGCTACATTTGGGATACCCACCAGCTTTGGTGTAGGTTTTACCTATTCGTATGACGGACGCTTGATGATTGGTGCCGATTACAGCAAGGAGTATTGGGGTGATGTGACTTATATGAACAAGCCCAACGCATTTTGCGACCGTACAAAAATATCGGTAGGTGCAGAATATATGCCTGCAAAAATGTCGAGAAACTATCTGGCCTTGATTAAATATCGTGTAGGTGGATATTATCAGACACCTTATTATAAGACAGAAGCAGGTGAAAGAGCCGCTCACGAGTGGGGCGTTTCGGCAGGTTTTGGGTTGCCACTTCCACGCACGCGCTCTATGGTTAGTGTCACAGCTCAATACATTCACGTGAAAGGCTTGCAGCCAGCTATGTTGACAGAAAATATTTTGAGACTGAGCATTGGCGTTACATTCAACGAACGTTGGTTCTTTAAACGCAAAGTTGATTAATGAGAGAGAAACATACAATCAATCATACTAATAACAACTAAAAACTGAAAATACAATGAAAATTAAACCCCTATTGGCTACACTCTTGTTCTCGGCTTGCGCCTTGACAGCGGTAGCTCAAGATGATGCTTGTATTCCTAATAGTAGCGTAGCCCGCGAAGCTGTAAAGGCCAAAAACTTTAAGGATGCTTATGAGCCTTGGAAAATGGTAATTGAAACGTGTCCAACACTTCGTTATTACACATTTACCGATGGTTTTGCTATCTTAAAGAATTTTTTGGATACGAATAAAGATCGTAATTCGGCAGATTATCAAAGATATTTTGCAGAATTGATGGATTTGCACGATAAGAGAATGCAATACATTCCCGAATTTTTGGCTAAGAATGTAAAAGTGCCTATAAGTGTAGATGGTGCATTGGGTGCAAAGGCTTTGGATTATCTTCAGTATGCTCCAGCTCCAGATGTAAATCAGGCTTATGCGTGGTTGCAACAGTCAATCAACGCTGATAAAACAGAAGCTTCGCCTAACGTGATGCACTTTTTCTTGGATATGTCTGCTCGCAGAATGAAAGCTGACGAATCGAAAAAAGAACAATTCATTCAAGATTATTTAGTTGCTACTCAATATGCCGATCAAGCTTTGGCTGCCGAAACAAAACCTGCTGCCAAACAAGCATTAGAAACAGTGAGAAGCAATATGGATGCTCAGTTCATCAATAGTGGTGCTGCTACTTGCGAATCGCTCGAAAATATCTATGCACCTAAAGTAGAGTCTGAAAAGAACAACTTGGATGCTTTGAAAGAAATTATCAAAATTATGGCAATGATGGGATGTAGAGAAAACGAAGCATATCTTCAAGCCTCTTTATATGCATATCAAATCGAACCAAGTGCTGATGCGGCTCAAGGTTGTGCGGCTATGGCTTTCAAACGTGGTGATATTGATGGCTCTGTGAAGTTCTTTGACGAAGCAATGGAGCAAGAAACCGACAACAGCAAAAAAGCGGAAATTGCTTTCAAAGCTGCCAACGTATTGGCTTCGGCTAAGAGATTGGCTGCAGCAAGAAATTATGCTAACAAAGCTATCCAATTCAATCCCAACTACGGTGCGCCTTATATGTTGATTGCTTCTTTGTATGCAGGAAACTACAGATGGACAGACGAAATGGCATTGAACAAATGTACTTTCTTTTTGGCTATCGACAAGTTGCAACGTGCCAAAGCTGTAGATCCAAGCGTAGCAGAAGAGGCAAACAAATTGATTTCAAGTTACTCGGCATATACCCCAGAAGCAAAAGATTTGTTTATGTTGGGCTATAAAACTGGCGACCGCATCAACATTGGTGGCTGGATTGGCGAGTCTACTACAATTAGATAAACTTTTATATGGCTGAAAAGCAGATTAGCTCTATAAACTGCAAAAAGGTGAGCATAACAATTGTCCTTGGGGCGATTGTTATGCTCATGTTGTTTCCTTCGTGTGATGGAAAAAAGAAACAGGTGGGAGAGGCCATTATTGAGCGCGATTCATTGCCTGCTATGGAAACCATTGATGTGGAAACATTCATTTCAGACTCAGGAGTAATAAGATACCGCATCGTTGCCGATGAGTGGCTGGTATTCGACCGCAAGCGACCCTCTCACTGGGCTTTCGAGAAAGGCGTTTATTTAGAGCAATTCGATTCGATACACCAAGTAGAGGCAAGTATCAAAGCAGACACTGCCTACTTTTACGACCGGCAAAAATTGTGGAAACTGATAGGTAATGTTGATATTCAGAACCGGAATGGCGAGAAGTTTAATACCGAATTGTTGTACTGGAATCAGCAAACCGAAAAAGTATATTCCGACCAATTTATCCGAATAGAGCAACCCGACCGAATCATCACGGGCTATGGATTCGATTCCAATCAGCAGATGACTATCTACGAAATACACAATATGGAGGGAATCTTTTATATTGATGAAGATGAAGAACAAAAGCAACCGCAAGCACAGGTTGTAGACTCTATCAAATAACCGTAGCGCACACATACTATGAATACTGTTATATTTCTTTTGATAACGATGGCATTATCGGCTTTTTTTTCTGGAACGGAAATAGCTTTTGTGTCGGTAGATAAGCTCCGTTTTGAGCTTGATCGTAAAAAAAGTGTGTCGTCACGTATTCTGTCTATCTTCTTTAAAAACCCCAATAACTTCATCTCTACAATGTTGGTGGGCAACAATATCGCATTGGTGGTGTATGGTATCTTGATGGCTCAAATCATAAGTAACACTTTTCTTAGCGATTTGATAACAAATCATTTTCTGATGGTTTTGATACAAACCATTATTTCTACACTTGTGATATTGGTGACTGGTGAATTTCTTCCCAAAACCCTTTTTAAAATCAACCCCAACTTGATATTAAATGTTTGTGCTGTCCCACTTCTTGTATTTTATATAATACTCTATCCTTTCTCAAAAATATCATCTGGAATATCTTATCTCTTTTTGCGTGTATTAGGAATTAAGGTTAATGCGGATATACAAGCTAAAGTGTTTAGTAAGGTCGACTTAGACTACTTTGTGCAATCGAGTATCGACAACGCCGATAGCACCGAAGAATTGGATACAGAGGTGAAGATATTTCAGAATGCGCTCGACTTTTCAAATATCAAAATACGCGATTGCATTGTGCCTCGAACGGAAGTAGTTGCGGTAGACTTGTCTACACCCCTCAATGAACTGGTTGGCAAATTTATTGAATCGGGCATCTCAAAAATCATAGTATATGATGGCAATGTGGACAACATTACAGGCTACATCCACTCCTCTGAAATGTTTCGCAATCCCAAAAGTTGGCAAGATAATGTGAAAGAGATACCGATAGTGCCCGAAACAATGGCTGCCAATAGATTAATGCAGCTGTTTATGCAACAAAAAAAGACTATTGCCGTTGTTGTAGATGAGTTTGGTGGCACCGCGGGCATTGTTTGCTTGGAAGATTTGGTAGAAGAGATATTTGGTGATATAGAAGACGAACACGATAACACTTCGTATGTGTGCAAACAGATAAAAGAAGATGAATATATACTCTCGGCTCGCTTGGAAATAGAAAAAGTGAACGAGACATTTGGCTTAGAATTGCCAGAATCAGATGAATATATGACAGTAGGTGGCTTGATATTGCATTACTATCAAAGTTTTCCTAAGCTACACGAAGTGGTGTCTGTTGATAATTATCAATTTAAGATTATAAAAGCCACCCCAACAAAAATAGAATTAGTACGCCTGAAAATCACATAATAGCGTTAACCTAACCTCATTTTTTTCTGCTTTAAGGGTTGTGTATTAGCACTTTTTTGTATCTTCGTGCGCTCAAACATTGAAAAGAAAAAATAATAATCAAAAATAATCGTATTAATTAAAATGGCAACATTACAAAACATTAGATCCAAGGGACCATTATTGGTGGTCGTTATTGGCTTGGCATTGTTTGCTTTCATTGCAGGAGATGCGTGGAAGGCAATACAACCACATCAATCACACGACATAGGCGAAGTGAACGGCGACGCTTTATCAGCTCAAGATTATCAAGCACTTGTTGAGGAATACACCGACGTGATTAAGTTCTCGAGCGGACAAAGTGCTTTGAATGATGAGCAAACCAACCAAATCAAAGATGAAGTATGGCGTAGCTATGTCAACAATAAGTTGATTGAAAGCCAAGCTAAAAAGCTGGGTTTAACTGTTACTCCTGCCGAAGTTCAGGCTGTGATTGATGCTGGTGTAAATCCATTGCTTCAACAAACTCCTTTCCGTAATCCGCAAACAGGAGCTTTCGATAAGGATATGCTTAAGAAATTCTTGTTGGATTACTCAAAAATGGATCGTAGACAAATGCCTGCTCAATACGTGGAATATTATGATTCGATGTTTAAGTTTTGGTCGTTTGTAGAAAGAAACTTGATGCAAAGCCTTTTGGCGGATAAATTCCAAACTTTGATTTCAAAGTCTCTTTTGTCTAACCCAGTAGAAGCTCAAGATGCTTTTGATGCTCGTATCAATCAAGCCGATCTTGTACTTGCTGCTATCCCTTATACATCAATTCCTGATTCGGCTATTACTGTGAAAGAGTCAGAGTTGAAAGAACTTTATAACAAGAGAAAAGAAGAGTTTAAACAATACGTTGAAACTCGTGATATAAAATACATCGATGTACAAGTGACTGCAAGTCCCGAAGATAGAGCTGCTATCGAAGACGAAGTGACTGAGTATACTGGTCAGTTGGCTGAAACAACTTCTGATTATGCTTCGGTAGTTCGCGCTGCTGGTTCGGATGCTCCTTACACCGATTTGTATTATACTAAAACAGCCTTCCCGTCAGATGTTGTGGCTCGTTTAGATTCTGCTACTGTTGGTAAGGTTTATGGCCCATACTACAATGTAGCCGACAACACAATCAACTCTTTTAAAGTTGTGGCTAAAACCAATGCTGCTGATTCTGTTGAATTTAGACAAATTCAAGTTTACGCTGAAACACCTGCTAAGACTAAAGAACTTGCTGATAGCATTTTTACAGCAATTAAGGGTGGAGCTGACTTTGCTGAATTGGCTAAAAAATATGGTCAAAGCGGTGAAACCACTTGGTTGACTTCTGCTCAATATGAAGGTGCTCAACTTGATAATGAAAACTTGAGATACATTTCTGCTATCAATGATATGGCTGTAAACGAGTTGAACAACTTGTCTTTAGGACAAGCAAACGTTATCCTTCAAGTGACTGGTAAGAAAGCTAATAAAGAAAAATACAAAGTGGCTGTAATTAAACGTCCTGTGGAGTTTAGTAAAGAAACTTATAGTAGAGCATACAATAACTTTAGCCAGTTTATCGCTGCTAATCCATCTTTGGAAAAAATGGTAGCCAATGCAGAAGAGGCTGGTTACAGAGTGTTGGATAGAAGCGATCTTCATAGCTCGGAACATACAATTGGTGGTGTGCGTGGAACAAAAGATGCTTTGAAATGGGCGTTTGCTGCAAAACCAGGTGAAGTTTCAGGTTTGTATGAATGTGGCGAAAGTAATCATATGATGGTAGTAGGCCTTGAAAGCATTACTCCAAAAGGATACCGCTCTTTGAAACAAGTACAAAGCCAGTTGCGTGCTGAAATTGTGAAAGACAAGAAAGCCGAAAAGATTATGGCTGATATGAAAGCAGCTAACGCTACTTCGATGGATCAGTATAAAAATATGGCTAATGCTGTAAGTGATTCAGTTAAGTTTGTGACTTTTGCAGCTCCAGCTTATGTGCCAGCTTTACGTAGTAGCGAGCCGATGATAGGTGCTTATGCTTCGGTAGGCGAAGTAAACAAACTGAGTTCGCCAATCAAAGGTAATGCAGGTGTTTATGTGTTGCAAGTATATGCAAAGGATAAATTGAATGAAACATTCGATCAAAAAGCAGAAGAAACAACACTCGAAAATATGCACGTGCGTTTCTCTACTCGTCTGTTGAACGACTTGTATATGCAAGCTAATGTGGTAGACGATCGTTAAGATCGGAAGAGCACACGTCTGAACTCCAGTCACGAGATTCCATCTCG
>CAMTPA010000035.1 GCA_947074275.1 uncultured Bacteroides sp. | reverse complement strand
ATACGAGGTGGAATCTCGTGACTGGAGTTCAGACGTGTGCTCTTCCGATCTAGGGTCTTGTTTTATTCTTTATTAGTATTTGCGTTCTCTTTATTTTTCTCTTTCATATAGTCCGATGGCAATACTCCCATTTGTTTTTTGAAAACACGGCTGAAATAACGAGCATCGGTATATCCTATCATATATGCCACCTCCGAAATATTGTATTGTTGGGTGTCGAGTAGTTGTGTTGCTTTGTTGAAGCGTATTTCTTGCAACAATTCGATGGGCTTTACACCCATTAAAGCTTTCACTTTCTGATAGAATACGGTGCGGCTGTAATTGCAAGCTTGTGCTATTTGGTCGATTGATAGCTCAGGGTCGGATAAGTTCTCTTCCATATATTTGCGCACATTGCTGATAAATTCTTGATCGATTTGCGTGAAAGATTCATCTGCATTCCTATCAGATTTGGTAGTGTTTTCTTTTAGTGTAAAGGCCGATAATGCTTGTTTTTTCAACTCCTTTCTTTGTTTGATGATGGCATTCACCTTTGTTTTCAGATACTCTGTGCTGAAAGGCTTGGTGATGTAGTCGTCAATTCTTAGGCGTGTACCTTCAATTTTACTCTCTATGTCGGTTTTCGACGTGAGTAGCACAATGGGAGTTGTATGCAAATCTTGGTCACTTCGTATTTGTTTCACCATTTCTATGCCATTTAGTTCGGGCATAATGATGTCGCTGATTACTAAGTCGGGCCAATGTTTTTGGCACAGCTCCACTCCTTCTTTCCCATTTGCTGCCACTATTGTGTTGTAGCATGCCGAAAGAATCGTTTCGATGTAACTTCTCAGTTCGGGGTTGTCTTCTACGATTAAAATTGTTGGTCGTTCTTCATTTGTGCCTACCGATTCGTTTAGGGTAAACTCTGTTGTTTTCGTTGTCAATGCGATGGTTGCGTTTATAAACTCAACCTCTTCTTTGTCTTTCAGATGCTCTTTTCCGTTTTTAAATGTCAACGTCACTCGTGTGCCCTCATTGGGCGTGCTTGCTATCTCAATTGTGCCACCGTGCATTTCGGTGTAGCTTTTCACCAATGTCAGCCCGATGCCCGATGATGGCTTGAAGATATTGTCTTTTATGATTGTTTCAAAATCTTCAAACACTTTACTAAGATTCTCTTTACTGATGCCAATACCTTCATCTTCGATAACGAGAATGGTTTCGTGTGCTTTTTCTGTTATAACAATGGCGATGGAGTGCCCTGAAGGGGTGTATTTAAAAGCATTAGACAACAGATTGTATAGAATCTTTTCAAACTTATCTCTATCGACCCATAGGTGAAATGCAGTGCTGGCTGCGGTGGTTGAAGCCTCTTTGTCGTTATGAAAACGGCTTGTCAGTTCAATGTTGTTCTCTTGTGCAAGAGCTTTGAAATTGTCTAAAATGATAGACAATGTGCTTTTTAAATCGATGCACTCTATTGCCAGTTTCATCTTTTGGTTTTGCACTTTTCTGAAGTCGAGTATCTGATTCACCAAGGTTAGCATTCGCTGTGTGTTGTTTTTTATTAACCTTGCATAATAATGACTTTCGTAATCGAGTTGTTTGTTTTCGAGCAGTTCGGTGGCTGGCCCATCAATCAATGTGAGTGGGGTGCGCAGTTCGTGTGATATTTCGGTGAAAAAGTGCAAGCGCATTTCGGTTATTTTCTTCTCAAACTGCAACGACTGTTTTAGTTTGTACATCCGATTGTAAAAATAGAGAATGATTGCAAGAATGAGCAGGATAGCCGCTATTTGTGCCAACCAAAACCAAATGGTTTCGGTGAATAGAGGGGCTACGCTGATGGTGAGGGTTTCGATGTTGTCTACCCAAAATCCATCCCCATTGGTAGACCCAATGTGCAGCGTGTGTGTGCCGCAGGGCAAATTGAGATACATCACCGAGTTGTTGCTGGTGGTGCTCCAATTGCTATCTACGCCTTCAAGCTTGAACCGGTATCTGATTTTTGCAGCTTGATTGTAGTCGAGTGCTGCAAACCCGATTTTAATATCACGCTCATCCGATTCCAAGACAATGGTTTTGTCTTTTATTCTTTGGTTCGATTTGTCGTTGTGTATTTGCAATTCTGTAAACACAATGGGGGGCACGAATTGGTTTTTAGAAATAGTAAGTGGGTCGAAATACATATAGCCGTTTGTTCCTCCTAAGTAGATGTAGGTAGAGTCGCATACGGGTGTTGTTTCAATGAAATGGGTGTTTTCGGGCAGATATAGTTCTGTATACAAGTTGGATGTTTCTGTGTTGGGATCCAGTTGTGTAAGACATTTCTTGCCTATTACCCATATTTTGCCTTGCTTGTCTTCTATCATCGAGTAGACAATATCCGAGGCTAACAGGTTTTTTCGGGTGTAGGCTTTAAACTCCAAACTGTCGTTTAGCAGTTTGTCCGATAATATTAAGTTCAACCCACCGCTGCTGGTGGCCACGTAAATGCCTGATGTTGTTTTTGTTATTTGCATCACGTCGTTGTCGCTCAGTGTGTTGCAGCACGATGGAAGACGTTTGTTACGGTAAATTTCAATTTCCTTGTAGTTGCTAATGTTGTTGTTGATTACGTAAAGTCCTTCGGAACTTCCTACCATCAACACGCCTGGCTCTATCTCGTTGATACATCTCACACGTTCGGGCATTCGGATGATTTTGTTTTTGCCCAACCCGTTTTCTTTATGAACGAATGCGCCATTGTCAAATAGGTTCAATCCTCCTTCGCGTGTTCCTATCCAGAGTTGTCCAAAACTATCTCTGCACAGTGAGTATATCGAGTTGCAGTTCAGAGATGCGTTGTCGGTAGGAGTGTGCTTATATTGTGTGATGTCATATTTTTGGTTCGATTTTCGTTTTAGCTGATAGATGCCACTGTTGCTGCTCCCCAGCCAGATGTCTCCATTTTTTTCGAGTAGAGAGCAGTAGATGGTTGTGCCAAATTTTGTTTTTTGTGCAACAACTTCTCCTGTGGGTGCAAGGTAGCCGTGAAGGGTCTTGTCGGGGTTGTAAATGGTGATATAGCCACTTAGGTCGGCAGCCCAAAGTCGTTGTTTGTGGTCGATGAAAAGATTTCTGCACCTGCTAAACGATTCGTTGGTGCGATACTGAAATGAGTTATCGAATAGAGATATTTTGCATAGGTTACTTTTTAGTCTGAACCACACGTTTCGCTGGTTGTCTACAAACAACTTGCTCATCGCCCCGTTGCTTGTTGGAACTCCTTTGGGTATGCTCAGTGTGCCATTTCCCTTGTCTACGCACAATATTTGTGAAGCTTTGTCTTTGTAGAAAAACCAGACGTTCCCTTGAATGTCTTCGATGATTTTGACGGAATTCTTTTTGGGCGATTCGTAGGGCGATGAGAACACTTGCACTTCGCCTGCTGGCGATATGTGTTCGATGTGTTTTTTATAGGATCCCCACACGTGTCCCGACGCATTGATGAATATACTGTTTAGTGGTGTGGGAGATATTTGGTTCAATGCGTTGTCGCTGCATCGCATCAAGTAGACTCCTTGCGTGCTGGCAAATAGCAATGTGCTGTCGTTGTAGAAACGCATATCGAGTATGCTGTCCAACTGGGCTATGGGCGACAAGAATTTCACTTCGTCTGTCGAGTGGTTGTAGTAGGCCACATCTCCTTCTCGGTTGGCAAGCCACACTCTGCCCGATGGCTTTTTGTGAAATTGAAAAGGGGTTTTGCTGATAAGCTTCTTTTGTGTATAAAGATAGGTGCCTTGGCTGGAGAATATCCATTCATTGCGATGGCTGTCTTGCCAAATATCATATACCTTCACCGAATCTCCTGACCACGGATTTGTAAAATCTGTAATCTTTCCATTTTCCTCGTCACTCACTTTAAAGCAGTTGCCTTTTACATCTACAAGCCACGTACTTCCGTTGTCGAGCGGAAAAATATTGCACACGTGGTTGTGCCCTTTGCTCAATGTGTTCAGGTGGTGCTGTATGTTGATAAACTCCTCTTGATAAGCATCGAACAGATAGATGTGATCATCGGATATACACCAGATATTCCCTTTGCTATTTGGTGCAATCTTACTGATTTTGTTGCTTGTCAGAGGTGAATATTGCTCGACATCGATTTTGTATTTGGTAAATTTTCTTCCGTCATATTTGTGAAGTCCGTTGTGTGTGCCTATCCAAATGTAGCCGTAGCAGTCTTGGGTGGCATTCACTATTTTTCCTTGCAACTCTTCTATGTCGCTATCTATGATAGTGGTACTCACAAAAGGTTGTCCGTGTACGTGTAAAACAAAATACAGAATAAAAAAGATAAATGTGTGTTGTCTCATCTATGGGCTTCCATTTGTTACAAAGATAAATTGAATGGTTAGGAAAAAATAGGTAAAATAGGTAAAATAGATGCGTTGTAACAAATAACACACACAATCCGTTAAAAAAATCACATAGCAAGAGCCGAAAAACTGCAAATTTGCGCTATGCTTTATTTATTAAAGTATTTTTTATGTTTCTGCATAATTAAAAAACAGCGAACAACATCACTTCGCGATAAGACGACTATTGTATTTTGAAAGAAAAATTGTAGCCCAATAGTAATCATTATGAAAGGTGATAGAGTTCAGCAGACACGTAAATCATTGACAGAACGTAAATTTGTTCGAGAAAGGATATCCCGGAAGCATTTTATGTTTCTTGGGATATTTTTTGTCAGACAATTATGATTGCACTATTTTTACTGCTGTTGGCAAGCCTATTTTTCAGTGTGCTGAGAATGGGACTTGCCAACTTTCTTTTTTTGGAGTATGCACAGTTGATGAGTGGAATGTGAATAGTTGGCGTGATGGATGTTCACAGTTCATTTGTTTGATATTAATATGTGACTTTCAGGTTATCACAAGCTGCTTTTAGTTCCACCGCCTTGAAACTAAATTTTCTCCAGCGTGAAACAAAAGTTTCGCTTTGTTGAAACAAAGGTTTCAAGCCCTCGAAAATAGCGAAACTAAAAAGTGCTGAGATTTAAAGCCCGGTGGGTTCGGTGTGTATGTTCACATATACGTTTTGATTGAGTGTAGCTTTTATAGCCTCTTCTACTTCGGTGGTAATGTTGTGTGCTTCAACAAAGGTGAGGTTTTTGTCAAGCTGTATGTGTACGTCGATTGCTATGTCGTTGCCTATTTTGCGTGTTTTCAGGTCGCTATAACTCACCACTTGCTTGTTCGAGGTTATCGATGAGATGATTTCTTCGCAAATATTGGCAGGTAGCGAATGTTCCAATAGTTCGTCGATGCAGGGCTTGCCCAGTTGGTAGGCCACACGCACGATGAATAGCGACACGATAAGCCCGGCAATGGGGTCGAGAACACGCCATTTTTCGCCCAAGAATATGGCGCCCGTGATGCCTATGGCAGTGCCTATCGACGAAAAGGCATCCGAACGATGATGCCACCCATTGGCAATTACTGCTGGGCTATTTATCTTATTTCCTATGAAGCGGGTATATCTGAAAAGCAACTCTTTCACAACAATCGAAATTAATGCTGCCCAGAGTGCTATTAAGTGAGGTTGGGGGAGTATTTCTCCTTCGATAGCCAAGATGATTTTGTGAGCCGACTCCCAAAAGATGCCAACGCTCACGGCAAACAAGGCTATGGCTATGAGCAATGTGGCAAATGTTTCGTATTTGCCGTGACCGTAGGTGTGGTCATTGTCCGATTGCTTGGCAGATAGGCGAATAAAGACGATGACAATTACATCGGTCACAAAGTCGGACAAGGAGTGTACTCCATCGGCAAGCATAGCCGAACTTCGCCCTACAATTCCTGCTGCTATTTTGCCTGCACTCAGTAGCAGGTTGGCAAAGAAACCAATCAATGTCACACGTTGTGCCTCTTTGATTCTGTCCATACTTATTGTAGCCTGTAAGTTTTTTATATGTCACAAATATAGTGAGTTATTGGGCGAAGTGTATCGCGTGTAAGTAAATTTAGAATGGTTCTTAATTTGTGAGCACAAAAAAGAGGATGCAAAATGCACCCTCTTTTGGTTTGTCTCTTCTGAGATGTTTGTTATTTCATTCCACGGTTTTTCAACATGGCGTCGAGCTTAGGATCTGCTCCACGGAAGTTTTTGTAAAGCACCATTGGGTCTTCGCTGCCACCACGTTCCAATACGTTTTGACGGAATTTTTTAGCAGTTTCTTGATCGAAGATACCATTTTCTTCAAATGCCTCAAACGCATCGTTGTCCAGCACATTTGCCCAAAGGTAGCTGTAATAGCCAGCAGCATAGCCACCGATGATGTGGTTGAAGTAGGTGGTGCGGTAACGAGGAGGGATTTGAGAAATCAACCCCAGTTTGTTCATCGCTTCTTCTTCAAATGCTACTACGTCGAGGTTGTCGTCTACGCTGGTCAGGTTGTGTAGGTTCATATCCAAAAGCGATGCAGCAAGAAGCTCGGTAGTCATAAATCCTTGGTTGAAAGTGGCTTGGTTCAAAATCTTTTGAATCAACTCATCGGGAATTACTTCGCCTGTTTGGTAGTGCTTCGCATACATTTTCAATACTTCGGGTTTCATCGACCAGTGCTCGTTGATTTGCGAAGGAAGTTCCACGAAGTCGCGCGCTACGGCTGTGCCCGACACACCATAGTAGTTGCAGTTTGACAACAAGCCGTGCAAACCGTGACCCAATTCGTGATAAAGAGTTTCTACCTCGTCTAAAGTAAGCAACGAAGGAGTGTCACCCACAGGTTTGGTAAAGTTGCACACGTTGTAGATGAGCGGACGAACCTCGCCTTGTTGTTTGCGGAAGCTGCTCATCCAAGCACCAAAACGCTTGCCCGGACGTGGGTGGAAGTCGGTGTAGAAAATACCAATGTGAGAGCCATCAGCATCGGTCACTTCATATACATCTACATCGGGGTGATAAGTTTGAATTCCCTCGATAGGCGTGAAAGTGATGCCATATACTTTGTTTGCTACCTCGAATGCGCCAGCCACAACATTTTCTATTTGGAAGTAAGGTTTCACCTCTTCTTCGTTCAAGTTGTATTTCTCAGCACGAAGTTTTTCGGTGTAGTAATACCAGTCCCACGCTTCGAGTTTTTCGCCTTTGCCCTCTTTGTCCATCATCGCTTGTAAGTCGGCTGCTTCGGCTTTTGCTTTTGGCAGTGCGTAAGCCCACAAGTTGTTCAAGAACTCCATTACATTGTCCGAGTTCTTAGCCATTGTGTTGTCCAATACGAAGTTGGCAAAGTTGTCATAACCCAACATCTGCGCTTTTTCGAGACGAAGTTTTACCATTTTAGTGATAACCTCTTTGTTGTCGTTTTTGTCGTTGTTGTTTCCGCGGTTTATGTAAGCGGTAAACAATTGTTGACGAAGGTCGCGATTGTCTGCATATTGCAAGAAAGGCAAGCGGCTTGCATTGCGTAGGGTGAAAGCCCATTTGCCTGGTTCACCAGCGTTGGCAGCTTCTTCGGCAGCACTTTGGATAAACCATTGAGGCAATCCACTAAGGTCAGCTTCGTTTTCAACAAATAGTTTGTATTCGTTGTCGGTGTTGAGCAAGTTGTTGCTGAAAGTCAATCCAAGCGTAGACATCTCTTTGTTGATTTCACGCAAACGCTCTTGTTGCTCCGCATTTAGGTTTGCACCCGAACGCACAAAGCCTTTGTAAGTCTTGTCGAGCAGTTGTTGTTGCTCGGTAGTGAGGCCCAGATTGTCTTTTTGTTGATACACAGCGTTTACTTTGGCAAACAATGCAGGGTTTAGTCTGATGTTGTCTGAGTGCTCTGACATAACAGGAGCAAGCTTCATCGAAAGAGCTGTGATATCGTCGTTGGTTTCGGCGCCAGCAAGCCCGTAAAACACCGCCGATACACGGTTGAGGATAGGCGAACTGTTGTCCAACGCCACGATGGTGTTGTCGAAAGTAGGAGCTTCGGGGTTGTTTACAATGGCCAAAATAAGGTCGTTCTGCTCTTGAATACCTTTCAAGAAAGCAGGCTCGTAATGCTCCATTTTGATTTCATCGAAAGGAGGAGTGCCAAATGGGGTTTGATACTCTGTGTAAAACGGATTGTCCGCTTTGGGTGCGCACGCGTACATCATACAACTTGCAGCTAAAATAATTACAGATTTCTTAATGTTCATAACAATATAAGATAATTAATAAAATTGGTTAGGGTCATTGATTGATTTTAATGTGGGTCATTATAGGGTAATGATCCGAATCTTTGATGCTTCTGTCTACCGAGCTGTTGTACGTCGTGATGTTTTTGCTTGTGAGAATGTGGTCTATCCGAAAGTAGAATTTATTTTGGTTGTACGAAATGCCCAATCCGTTGCCCGACTGTTTGAAAGCGTCGTTTAGGTTTTCTCCTATCACTCGATGTGCATACGAAATAGGTGTATCGTTGAAATCGCCACACACAATAATTGTTTCGTGAGGCGACTGTGCAATGGCACTTGCCACACTATCGGCTTGTGTAGACCGAATGGCGGATGCCTCGGCAAGTTTTTTCACCAAGTGCAATGTTCCACTCTTCATCTTGTGCGCATCGGGGTCTTTCAGCATATCACCAAAGGTAGCTTTGTCTTCAGCAGTTAGCTTATTCGATTCTAAATGGTTGTTGATGAGTGTGACCGTGTCTTTGCCCACAACTATTTCGTAGATTGCCGACCCATTGTACTGTGTAGGGTAATCTATTTTTCGTGCAGAGAGTATGGGGTACTTTGAAAACAATGCCATATTGTTTCCTGAACTTTTGTTACCCACTTTTACAACATCGTGATAGGGATAATCGGACATCGCTTTTAATATCTTCTTTTCGGTGAGATATTTGGGGTTGGTGGCCACATTGTATTCTTGCAAACACACAATGTCGGCATCACTATTTTTGATGTAGTTTAATATTGGGTTGTGGTCGCCTTCGCTCTTTAAGTGGTTGAAACCCATCACGTTGTATGAAAGAATTTTCAATGTGCCGTCGGGTAGCTTGTTTGTTTGAAAATTGATGGGCATATAGAGGCTAATTTGTGGGAAGCACAAAATCAGAACCAATAGCGGGAAAAGAGCAAACTTATAATGTACAATCAACCAAAAGATAAGAAACAATACATTGATAAGTAAAAAAATAGGGAAAGTAAGCCCCATACACGACTCGATGGAGTGAGCACGAGGATGAATATACGGGCTATAAGCAGTAAGAATTAGCGTACACGCAAAGAATGCGTTGATAGCTAATAGCGTGAATGATATGACTTTACCAAAAAACTTCATTTATTATTTCTTGCTGGCATCAAAAAGGCTTTTCTTCTCTTCGGTGGTGAGACTTTCGTAGCCCGATTTCTTTAGTTTATCCAATATGCGATCAATCTCTTCGGAAGACGCTTTTTTTCGCGCATTGTAATCATAGTCTTTTTGTCTATCTGTATTGCTACCATATTGCACTTTCATTTTCGGTTTGCGTCGGGCAAAAGCTTTTCCACTGAATAAGGAGATAATTGCATCGAGTGTTTTGTTAATCCAAGCAGTTATATCCGTTCCGTGTTTTAGGCTTGCGGCAAACCACAATCCAGCCAAGGCTCCACCTAAATGTGCAATATGCCCACCTGCATTGTTGGAAGTCAAAAAGAACAAGTCCATCAATACCACTACCAATGCTAAGTATTTCAAGCGCACTGTGCCAAACAATAGCAAGCGAACGGGGTAGTTGGGTTCTCTGTAAGCAGTGGCTATCACAATGGCCAATACAGAGGCAGATGCTCCCACCATTGTAGATACCGAAACCATTGGGCGGAAGAATGGAAATACATTGTAGGCCACCATATATAAGATGCCTCCACAAATGCCCCCCAAGATGTACAATCCTCTTAAATGTTTTGCCGAAAAGAAATACAAAAAAAGCTGGCCGAACCAAAACAACCAAAGCATATTGAACAAAATATGCAGTAGGTCGGCGTGCATAAACATATAGGTGAGGATAGACCACGGCTGGGTGATGAATCGAGGAAAAGATGCGGGGAGTGACAGATATTCGGCAAAAGCAAAGCTACGATTAAACAATTGCAAGAATATGTTTATCAAAGTGACAATGACAAACACGCCCACATTGATAAATATAAGCTGAATGGCAATGTTGCCTTTATTGAACCTCTCTTTGAGATCAGTTATAATATGTCCCATTGTTATTGCGCTTTTTCTTCCAATATGTTATTAAAATGAAACCAAATATCATTCCGCCTAAGTGAGCGAAGTGTGCTACATTATCGTTGGGATTGTTGGCAAAACCCGAATATAACTCGAGCAATGCGTAGCCAATCACAAAAAACTTAGCTTTAATGGGGAAAGGTAGCGGGAAAATGAATAGTGGAGAATTGGGGAATAACATACCAAATCCAAGCAAAATGGCATAAACAGCACCCGAAGCACCTACCGTATTCATCATATTGAGATAGTCTGCCATTGGAATTTGGCTATAACCCGTGTTTACCATCTGATAACCAGACAGAACTGTTTCGTATTCAACAAATTGAACGATTTCCTGAATAATACCAGCACCCATACCACAGGCGATGTAGTAGAATAGAAATCTGCGAGAACCCCATACTTGCTCTAATGTTCGACCAAACATCCATACGGCAAACATATTGAAGAATAAATGCCCCCATCCACCGTGCATAAACATATAGGTGATGAGCTGTGCCGGATTAAAATCGCTGGCAAGGAAGAAGTGCAAACCTAAATAGCGGTTTAAGTCTATGCCATACTTTTCGGCGACTAACGTACCAAAAAACAATAATACATTTATAATGATTAGGTTTTTAGTCACTTTAGGAGTTTCCATCATATTATGCTATCGTTTAGCTTTCGTTTCAAATTAATCTATCTGCTTGTTACTGAATTTGTTGCCGATTATAGAAACGAATGTTGTTGTTTAATTTTATAGATATAAACGCAAAACTACAAATAAATTCTGTTATAAAGCAGTAAAATAATGCTTCATTAGCTCTTTTTCAATAAATTACTATGTTTTTTTTAAGTTTTTATTTGATATATTATTCGGTTAATCTATATTTGTTGTGGAATTTATATCTATCTTTTGTCTAACATATTAATTTTTAATTTAGGACTATGAATAAGGCTGAACTTATTAATGCTATTGCTGAAGAATCTGGCTTGAGCAAAGCTGATTCTAAAAAAGCTCTCGAAGCTTTTATCTCTTCTGTAACCCAAGCGTTAAAGGATGGTACAAAGGTGTCTTTGGTTGGTTTTGGAACTTTCTTGGTAAGCGAAAGAGCTGAAAGAACTGGTATTAATCCATCTACAAAAGAATCAATTACTATTCCTGCAAAAAAAGTTGCTAAGTTCAAAGCTGGTGCTGAACTTTCTGCTGCTGTAGAGTAGTACGTAGACCCTCTACAAAGAAAACAGATTGGAGACCTTTTTAGCGTCTCCTTTTTTTGTATCTTTGCACTCACGAAATCAGATTTTTATATGAATATAGAAAATAAACTTATTGAGTCGGTAATCGCTGGATTACAAGCTCTATACGGACAAGATGTACCTGCGCAGCAGATACAATTGCAAAAGACAAAAAAGGAATTTGATGGTCATCTGACATTAGTTGTATTTCCCTTTTTGCGTATGTCCAAAAAAAGTCCTGAACAAACGGCTGAAGAAATTGGGGCATATTTGGTAGCAAACGAACCAGCAGTCTCGGCATACAATGTCATCAAGGGCTTTCTGAACTTGACAATCGCTTCGGCTGCGTGGATTGAGTTGCTCAATACTGTTCACGCTGATGCTCAATATGGCATTGTAGATGCCGACGATAACTCTCCGTTGGTAATGATCGAGTACTCTTCGCCCAATACCAACAAACCTCTTCACCTGGGACACGTGCGCAACAACTTGCTTGGAAACGCTTTGGCCAATATCGTGAAAGCGAATGGTAACAAGGTGGTGAAAACAAATATCGTGAACGATCGTGGCATCCATATCTGCAAATCAATGCTTGCTTGGAAACTTTATGGTAATGGAGAAACTCCTCAATCATCGGGCAAAAAAGGCGATCACTTAGTAGGCGACTACTATGTGGCGTTTGATAAACACTACAAAGCTGAGTTGGCTGAGTTGATGAGCAAGGGAATGAGCAAAGAGGAAGCCGAGGCTGCATCTACCTTGATGGCACAAGCACGAGATATGCTCGTGAAATGGGAGCAAGGCGACTTGGAAGTTCGCTCACTTTGGGAGATGATGAATGGTTGGGTGTACGAAGGTTTCGACCAAACTTATCGCAAGATGGGAGTAAGCTTTGATAAGATTTACTACGAATCAGATACATACACCGTAGGCCGTGACAAGGTTCTTGAAGGTCTTGAAAAAGGCATTTTCTATAAAAAAGAAGATGGCTCTGTTTGGGCAGACTTGACAGGTGAAGGACTGGATCACAAGCTGTTGCTTCGTGGTGACGGCACATCGGTGTATATGACACAAGATATTGGTACAGCCAAACTTCGTTTCGACGATTACACCATCAATAAAATGATTTATGTGGTGGGTAATGAGCAAAACTACCACTTCCAAGTACTTTCAATTTTGCTCGATAAGCTCGGCTTTGAATGGGGCAAGGATTTGGTACACTTCTCTTATGGTATGGTAGAACTGCCCGAAGGCAAGATGAAATCGCGTGAAGGAACCGTGGTAGATGCCGACGATTTGATGGAGGAGATGATTTCTACGGCTAAAGAAACTTCGCAAGAGCTTGGCAAACTGGATGGCTTGTCGCAAGAGGAATCAGACAACATTGCTCGAATAGTGGGACTTGGTGCTTTGAAGTATTTTATTCTGAAAGTAGATGCTCGCAAGAATATGACTTTCAATCCGAAAGAATCGATTGACTTTAATGGAAATACAGGGCCGTTTATCCAATATACATATGCTCGTATTCAGTCGGTGTTGCGCAAGGCTGCCGAAAGTGGTATCGTGATTCCTGCTGAACTGCCAACCGATGTGGCGTTGAGTGAAAAAGAAGAAGGTTTGATTCAGTTGGTTGCCGACTTTGCTGCTGTGGTGAAACAAGCGGGAACTGATTATAGCCCTTCTATCATAGCCAACTATATTTATGACCTGGTGAAAGAGTACAACCAATTCTATCACGACTTTAGCATCCTCCGCGAAGAGAACGAAGGCTTGAAGCTGTTCCGTCTTGCTTTGTCGGCCAATGTTGCCAAAGTGGTTCGCTTGGGTATGGCATTGCTGGGTATGGAAGTGCCCGATAGAATGTAATCCGTACATTATAATAATAAAACAACACCGCCTCTTTCAGGATTTTACTCTGAAAGAGGCGGTGTTGTTTTTGTAGCTATCTGCCATTTTATTTCTTCTTAGCTTTGGCAGCTGTCTTGCGCTTTTTGGGCGCAGCCTCTGCTTTCTCGGTTTGTAGCTTGATGATGTTGAAACAAGTTTGCAGGTTTAAGTCTTGTGGCACCACGTCTTGAGGAATCTTGTAGTTCTTCTTTTGATAGCTGATGTATGGGCCATATCTGCCGTTTAGTATCAACATCTCAGGATCCTCCTCGAAACTCTTGATGTGCTTTTGCTTTTCGGCTTCGCGCTTCTCTTCGATAAGGCTGATTGCTTCGTCGAGTGTTACAGTCATTGGGTCGGCACCTTTGGGAAGTGAGTAGTATTTGTCGCTATGTCGCACGTAAGGGCCAAAACGACCTGTTCCGATGCTTACGCTACTCTCTTCAAAATCGCCAAGCGTACGTGGAAGCTTAAATAAGTCGAGTGCTTGCTCCAAAGTGATTGTCTCCATCGAAAGCTCTTTGGTGAGGCGTGCAAAGCGTGGTTTCTCTTCGGCTTCACTGCTGCCTATTTGCACCATTGGACCAAAACGTCCAATCTTTACCGACACCATTTCGCCTGTGCCGGGTTCTTGTCCCAAGATGCGCTCGCCTACTTTGCGCTCGCTTTTGTGAGCAAGCGTAGTCTCTACCGATGGGTGGAAATCTTTGTAGAAATCGCCCATAATGGCGTTCCACTGTTTGTCTCCTTCTGCAATCTCGTCAAACTCTTTTTCGATGTTTGCGGTGAAGTTGTAATTCAGAATGTTTGGGAAGAACTCTGTCAAGAAGTCATTCACCACGATTCCCGTGTCGGTGGGGAGTAACTTCGACTTTTCGGCACCTACTATTTCGGAGTTTACGTTGTGGCTCAGTTTGCCATTCTTCAAAGTCAACACGTTGTAGGGACGTTCTTCGCCTGGCTTTTCGCCTTTCACCACGTATTCGCGTTGCTGTATGGTAGAGATAGTAGGAGCGTATGTAGATGGACGACCGATACCAAGCTCTTCCAACTTACGCACCAAGCTTGCCTCGGTGTAGCGTGGAGGACGTTGGGTGAATCGTTCGGTGGCAGTGATGCCTTGTGTAGCCAACTGCTGCCCTTTGCTTAGTGGGGGCAACAAGCGGCTTTCGTCTTCTTGCTCGTTGTCATCATCATACGACTCTTTGTAGATGCGCAAGAAACCGTCGAATGTAATCACTTCACCCACGGCTGTAAACACCTCATCGCTGTTGCTGATAGAGATGGTCGCTGTGGTCTTTTCCAGTTCGGCATCCGCCATTTGCGAAGCGATGGTACGCTTCCATATCAAATCGTATAAACGTTTCTCTTGTGCGCCAGCACTTACAGAGTCGTTTTCAATGTAGGTAGGGCGAATCGCTTCGTGAGCCTCTTGAGCGCCTTTGGTTTTTGTGGTGAAATGTCTCACTTGCACGTATTTCTCACCCATCATATTGGTGATGGCGTTGCGGCTGTCGTTGATGGCATATTCCGACAAGTTCACCGAGTCGGTACGCATATAGGTGATTAACCCCGCTTCGTATAGCTTCTGAGCCAACATCATCGTTTGTGCTACTGTAAAACCTAATTTGCGTGCGGCTTCTTGTTGCAAGGTCGATGTAGTGAATGGAGCGGCTGGACTCTTTTTTGTAGGTTTTACCGCTATATTCTCGATTTCGAACGAAGCGTTTTTGCACGTTTCCAAAAAGCTTTGTGCCTCCTCTTTTGTTTTGAAACGACGGTTCAGCTCGGCTTTCATCTCCACTTGTTTGCCCTCTTTGTCGGGCACTAAAAAGATGGCTACCACACGGTAGCTTGCTTCGCTTTCGAAAGCGTTGATTTCGCGTTCGCGCTCTACGATAAGGCGCACTGCCACCGACTGCACACGCCCTGCCGATAATGCAGGACGAACTTTTTTCCACAACACGGGCGATAATTCGAAGCCTACGATGCGGTCGAGTACACGGCGTGCTTGCTGTGCGTTCACCAAATTCATATCTATCTCGCGCGGATTGTCTATTGCTTTTAAGATAGCGTTTTTCGTAATCTCGTGAAATACGATTCGCTTTGTATGTTCGGGGGTCAGATTCAATACTTCGTAAAGGTGCCACGCAATGGCTTCTCCTTCGCGGTCCTCATCGGATGCGAGCCACACGATGTCTGCTTTGGCGGCTTCATCTTGTAAGTTTTTCACTACCTCTTTCTTGTCGGTAGGAATTTCGTAGGTAGGTGCGAAGTTGTTTTCTATATCAATGCTGAACGATTTCTTTTTTAAATCTCGGATGTGGCCATAGCTGGAAAGTACTTTGTAGTCTTTCCCTAAAAATTTCTCAATAGTTTTGGCTTTGGCTGGAGACTCAACGATTACAAGGTTTTTTTGCATACTCTTTTGGCATTTAAAACGGTTGCAAAGTGGGGTTGTACTATTTGCCCGATAGTCTTTGCACTCCTATTATTTGGGCGCAAAAGTAGAAAAAAATAATTGTTACCACCTTATAATATATAAATTATCTATATTTTTTTGGAGAAAAGCGATAAGTATTAAAGGTTTATTTATTGCTGTGGTGATGGCGGTAGGCTATATCGTGGCTGGCGGAGGGGTGTTGCAGAGCGATTGATAATCGGTGATACATCTTTCTCTATTTCATTTGTTTGTTAATTATAGTTTGGTAGTGTGCTGGTGGAGATACTGTCAATGTATTTTTTAGCATATAACTTAATAGATAAAACTTCTAATGAGTTTATTTTAACATCCTTGTTGATAATCTTATTCGCTATTTCAACAGCTTTATATGGGTCTTTGTGTTTATTAATCGTGAAGATATAATATAATGGCATAAATCTACAAGGTATCATATTAGATGCTATTTGATAGCTTTTTAAAGCATTAATAGTATCGTGTTTGTTTAAATAATTATTGGCTAATAACAATTGACTTTCATAATCCATTATTTTCTGATGGTATAAAGATAAAACTTCTTGGCTATCATTGTATCTCCCTATCTTGTTTAATTGTGCTGCATAATTATATAAGAAATAGTGGTTGTTTTTTAAAAAAGGAACTAGATTCTCAAGTTGGGCAATTGTATTATTATCTGTAGTATTTGGAAATTTTGCCCATTTAATGCTAACATTTAATGTTGCAATGAAGCTTATAGTAGTCACTAATCCAATAATAACTATACCCAATTTAATGTATGAGCACCTAAGATATTGTATGAAATTTGAATGGTAAATTACAGGAAATAGTAAAACTGATAATATAAGTGGGATAGAAGCATACTTAAATGGATATGAAAAAAACGAATGAATCGTAATGGCTATCAAAATTCCTATCAATATGTTTTTGTTCCACTGCTCGTAATTCATCATTTTTTTTATTAAAACGAAACATATAAATATGAAACCCAAAAATCCAATAATACCGTATTCAATAATGATTTTAATAAACTCATTGAATGGAAGGTTTGTATTATCTGCATAGCATTGAAAAATAGATGTCGGAGATTGTTTAAAATATTTTGCTTGATAAATCATATAGTATTTTTCAAAACCATTTAAACCAAAACCAAATATTGGTTTATCCACAATCATATTGATACATATACGCCATATCAATAGTCGACCGTTTGCGGAATTTGGTTTTACATAGTATAAGACAATAATTATACCAATTACTAATATTCCCAAGCATAGAGTAGTTTTTTTTCTATTTAAATATTTTGATGTTATGGGATACTTTATCATAATCATAACTATTAAGGAAGTTCCAAACGAAATAATTCCAGTTCTTGATTCTGATAATATGATAGCAAATAAATAAGTTAATAAGAATGATACAATACTATATTTCTGTTTTTTACTGGCTATAAATAGCCAGTAAAAACCTATTGGTGATAACAAAGAGAGTAACGCAGAATACCCTGCTGGATTGTTAAAACTTCCAACAACTTTGAGTGTGTCATTATGTGAACTAATAATGTCGTAGTATTGAATTATTCCATATATAGCTTGTGATAAACCAATGAAGAAAAATCCTTTTAGCAAATTGAAATTAAATACATTTTTTACTGTTGTGTTTTTAATGTTTGCAACACCTCCAATGGTTATAAGTACAGAAATTGAAATAGCAGTAAAATAATACTGTAAATCTATGTGATGACTATATACCAAATTAGAAAATGAATAAACAGACGCTGTCAACACAAAAGTTATAATGAAACTACATATTTTTGAAGACATACAATTTAATTGCCAAAAGAATTGGTGTCAAATAGAGCATAACCCAAATGATATATGATACAATATATACTATGCTTGTTCTATATATTTCTGCTGCAAATCCAACAAATGTCCATATCAACAAAAAGGTTATTAACATAATTACAAGTGTTAATTTGGAGTGTTTTTTTAAAGAAGTTATCGTCCAGAGGAATATATACGATATAATTATTATACCTATATCAAGCAATGTGATTAATATAAATGATGCAAATAGAGCAAATGAAGCATCTGGGTCTCGCCTTGCACTATTAAAACTAACTACAATTAGTATTACTAATTGAAGAATGGCTCCTATTATTGGGGATAACCAGTACAATAATTGTTCTCTGTTAAAATTCATAATAAAGTAATCCTATTTGTATATACCGTATCTAATATCATATCTCCCAGCACTTCCTATTGACCTTATAATTCCTGTGGCTTGTTCTGCAGGAAAACCTCTGTTTCCTTGATTGAAATTATATGTGTCTTTAAACCCGACTGGTTGTCCGTATTGATTAAAATACACTGTTGCCGTTCCATAAGATTGTGCTAAATCATAACTAGCATTATAGAAAGAAACTTGATTAGCATAATAAATCTGTCCATTAATATAAACAGGATTACATTGAAAGCTACTACCTATCGATTGTTGTGCATAATGAGCAGCAGCGTTCCATTCATTCTTTGACATTGTATATACACTGCTTCTGTTGTCAAAATACCACATACTAAAGTAGTTTTGAGAATAATTCCAACCTAATGTTCCTAAAGTTCCATAAACGGAATATGCAGCCATATCACATAAAAAATTCCCACCCCTGGTTCCACTATTTCCATATTCAGGATTAGACCTAGTTAAGGGTGTAGATGGAAATTTCGAAATATCTATTTTACCGTCGTTGTATTTAATAATTCCATTTATCAAATAAATCTTGATCTATATTTAATTCTTTAGCAGTTTTTGTAATTCTTATTTTTACCCCTTCAAATATAATATTATCAGACATTCTTTGACTTGCTTCTTTAAGTACGAGAATTTCATTAGATGAAAAATCGGTTTTGTTTGTATTGTCAATAAATAGAAAAGTTGGATATTGCACAAAATCATCACCTTGACAACTATTCAATACCAAAAAGGAGAATACGATTAAAAGAGATAATTGAAAGAACGAAATAATTGTTTTCATTGTTTATAATATTAAATATTAGTAATTATCATTGCAAATAAATATTGCGTTGATTTTTAATTATTACGGAATGTATTATAATTCTAATCATTTGGAATGTTTTGTATCTAAAATAGTTAGATATTCCTGTACTCAGAATCGCAGTTTCTGTATTACAGTTACCTGAATATTTGTTTGTCATTAGTGTATGTAAATATCCTTTTTTGCTTGCCTCTGGTTAGGTTTGTAAGTAACAATACACTATTGTTTGGGACAGAGTCAAAAAACAATTGATTATCTTGCGCCGTCTTTAGACCCATCATCTCCCATGCCCCCTCTCTCCATGCTTCTAATTTATATGTATCTCCAACATGAATTCGATTATCATCACTTCTTGGTATAATTCTGACATTGTTTATCGCTTTTGGTGAACCGAAATCTATGCCTATCCATGCGTTGTTTTCTGCAATGCTAGTATAACTAGTCAAGTAATCACCATCAAAAACATTCTCTCTTTCATAGCCCATTTCCGGTGGAGAACCTATTGCAATACCTTTGACGGGAAGTGAATCTATGCTATTCTCATAAAACTGCAACTCAGCTAAACTGCAAAAACTATTTTGGGCTGATCGAAATCTCCAGTAACGATATGGTTTCGAGGGGGTAATTTCTATTTTGTCAGGGTAGTATAGGGAATCTATATTGTATAAATCCTCATGCTGTATAAAATTAATATCATTGGATGCTTCTATTGTTCCTCCAATTATCCTTTGTTCCATCATTCCGACATGCCAGTCAACCAGATATTTACGAGACAGTCTAATTGTTCTTGTATCAGACTTGTCTCCTTTATAATACTCTACTGAATCATTTGTTTTCAGCAGAAAAGGGTCAGATATAGGAACTAACCTAACGCCATTGTATCCATACACTAAATAAATTATATCCCTTCCTATATTTCTGAAATGAGCGTGTCCTTTTTTTATTTCACCATAATCTATTGTCTCCCATTTATGTCCATCAAAAAGGCACAGATATACATATTTATCCTTGATGCCTTTTGTTGAAACAGGAATAGACAAGTTGCTTGTTGCTATAAATTCATTGGTTACATCTTGCGAGAAGCGATATGTTTTAACAAGCGGATGAATATATTTTGCTTCTTGTAAATACGTTTCGTGTCGTCGATTTTTAGCATAGCCGAAACGGTACACTTTAGGTACTGGACGGGTTGGGAAAAACGCTCCAGGTTCATTAGAGCCTCCAAATCCCCATATATATAAAAAGCGCATTCCATTATCATTTAGAAATGACAACATACCGTGACCTCCCGGTCCATAATAGCCCCATATTGGAATTGATTCGAACGATGCTGGAATGCCTAAACTTCTACTTATAGATACATTAAGATAAGTGTATTCATTACACGAACCAAATGCAAGTTTGTATATAGAGGAGTTTAATAGCGGGTATTTTAATGAAACTTCGAGATGTTCTGTAATTGTACACCCTATGTAGTAGTTCAGGTATCGGGAAGCAGTGTATGTAGAATTTCGGTCATCGTCATTAGAATTAAGTGTTTCAAATGAAACTGCAAACCGATGAGATAAGGTATCCCTCCAAGAGTCAAATTTCTGTAGCTCTGCAACTTTATATGGTAATATATATTCACAAAACTGATTGAATGTAAGATGTTGTGCCCAAGGTTTGGTTTGCCAAGAATCAAATGCTTTATCAATGTTGTATATCAGGTATTCAGAAGTTATTATATGAATGTCTTCAATTATTTTTTTCGCTATCGCTGGATAATTGTTTGCGATTTCATCAATTATCACTTTTTTTTCTTTAGGACTTATTTGCTTCATTTCCATTACATCCTCTATCTCAGCATAGTAGCTGTCTATATCTGTGCAGTTATAAGAGTAATGTCCAGGCATATTTATGATTAAGAATTCAGCAGCTTTGAGTTTTAAAGAATCTGCCACATCTATGGAGTAGTGTGCTATCACCTTTTCCAGCTCCGTACGATTATCGCCCGCATATTGCAAGGATGACTCTAAAGCCGAATTTTGCCTGCAAGATGCAGTAGCTATTATGGTAAGTAATAATGGCAGGATATAAGTTCTCATCATATGGATTAAGATTACGTTTATCTTAAACTGTTATTTGACTTAAATTAAAAAAGCTTCTTAAGATTGCATTTGAATGTTGCTTGTTAAATTTTATATGCAAAACTATTGATTTATCGACTGAACAAACGATTAATGTGTTACATCTTTTCCACTCTATGTTACATATAGAGCTGAATGTCTTGTTTTTGCTTCAGCTATTTAATTTAAGATGGGACATCTATAATGAGTTAGAGAATTTGTTTGTTCATCTTGAAAAACTACAAAGGCTATGCGGATATTATTCTTGTTGAGTTTTTGAGGATAAGGTTAATCTCAACCGTCAGAATCGAACTATAATGAAAGAGCTTGAGATTGAGACAGTGTGGACACCATTTGCACAAGCCGATTATTGTGTGTAGTTTTGTTGAGAACATAATTTTTATTTCGTATGAAAACCTATAAAATACCATTTGTTGTGGCATTGTTCCTTTGCTTAACGAACACTTCCACTGATGCACTTGCGCAAGCTACTCGCCAAGAGAAGATGGCGAAAATATTATCGGAGATCAAAGCACCTGTCACTCCCACATACAGCGCGGTCATCACACGCTATGGCGCAAAAGCCGATGGAAAAACAGATGCCAAGCCTGTATTCGATAAGTTGATTGCGATGTCTGCCCGCAAAGGTGGAATCCATATCATTGTGCCTCCCGGTGATTATTTTGTAGACGGGCCGCTCCATTTAGAGAGTAATGTGTGTCTTGATATACAAGAGGGTGCTCGCATTGTATTTGGCTCCAATCCCGAAAAGTATCTGCCTGCAGTGTTTACTTCGTGGGAAGGTACGTTTCTTTACAATTACAGTCCTTTTATCTATGCTTACGAAAAGGAGAATGTATCTATCATTGGCAAAGGAACGCTTGACGGACAATCGGCGGAGACTTTCGCCACTTGGCGCAAAGACCAGAAAGAGTCTCAAATGCTGAGCCGAGAGATGAACCATAGTAACACGCCTTTCGAGGAACGACAATTTGGTGCGGGGCATTTGCTTCGTCCGCAGATGATTCAATTCTTCCGATGCAAAAACATCTTGGTGGAGGATGTCACCATTACCGACTCACCATTTTGGTGCATCCATTTGCTTCAGTCCGAAAACGCCACGTTTCGTGCAATCAACTTCATTGCTCGCAATGCCAACAACGACGGCATCGACCCCGAGTATTCGCGCAATGTGCTGATTGAGAATATCAACTTCGACAACAGCGACGACAATGTGGCTATCAAAGCCGGACGCGACTACGAGGGTAGACGAACCGCCACTCCATCCGAAAACATCATTGTCCGCAACTGCCGCTTCAAGGGGCTGCACGGTGTGGTGATTGGTAGCGAAATGTCGGCTGGCGTGCGCAATGTGTTTGTAGAAAATTGCAGCTACGGCGGCTATGTGAAGCGAGGCATTTACCTGAAATCGAACCCTGATAGGGGAGGGTATATTAAAGATGTGTATGTGAATAACGTGGAGTTCGGTCACGTGGAAGATTGCTTTTACGTCACCTCTTTCTACCACGGACAAGGCGAGGGCTTTGCTACCGATATTCAAGATGTGTATGTGGAGAATTTAAAATGCCGTAAAGCGGATGCTGGTGGTATTATTATACAAGGGTTTGCCGAGCTGCCCGTGCGCAACTTCCGCTTTAGTGAGGTGGTGATAGACACGGCACGCATCGCAATGAGTCTGACCAATGCCGAGGGGATTGAGTTCAGCAACGTCAGCATAGGTGGGGTGGTAGACCAAGCTCCAAGCGCAGTGGGGCATTCACACAAGTAGCTCCAAATACAGCAAATGCTCTCTCTATATAATACTGGGGTTGGTAGATATGCTTATCTGCCAACCCCAGTATTATATAGAGGTGTGAAACGAATGTTCGTTTACTGCAAATCAGAACTGAAAGCTAAGTCCGCCTATGAAGTTCAACCCTTGTGCTTGATAATCGAACTCCCAATTATACTTTTTGTTCAAGATGTTATCTATCTTGCCATAAATGGAAATTCCTTTAAAGAAATCGTAGCTTATCCCTGCATACAAATTATTGATGGAAGGCACTCCAATTGTTTTGGTACGCTCTACATATCGATAACCGATGTTAATCAGTAACTTGCTCACTGGGTTGTACTCCATATTCGCATCTACTTCAAGGCGGGGTTTGAAAACCAAAGCCCACTTGTCGTCACCTCTCCAATGACGGTAGGTGGCGGCGGTGGCTATGCGAAACATTCCTCTGTAATCGTAGCTGATAGCAACTCCTCCGTAAGCGTTTTCGGTATTGTTGGTGTCGTATGTAGCGGCATCGTATAGAAGTGTAGAGCTTGCCATATTGGTGACTGAAGTAGTGATGTATAAGTCGTCCTTTAAGTTTTGGTATCCTCCGAAAATATGAAACCAAAGCCCAGTGACAGGACTTCCCTTGATGCCTACCGATGCGTTCACTTGTTCGTAGGTGTTGGGTAGTTGGTCGCGGATGTTGGCGTATGGGTTGTATATTTCCAATTGCCTGAAATCATTGAGCACTCTTCCTCCTTTGGCTTGCAGATAGAAGGCGTAGCTTCCTCCAAAAGCACATTCGGCCACCACGTTGGGCGATATGCGTAAAGCCGTTCCTCTGCCCAATGAAAAATCGACATTGGCACCGATGCGCACATTCCAAGTTCCGTTGTTGATGTGATAGTAGGGGTTCAAGTCGACGGTGGTATAGTCTTTCAATCCTTCGCCTTGATAGAGCAGGTTATTCATTTCGAGTACTACACCTATTTGTTGGTTCTCGTTGATATTCCCCCATACATTTCCACGTGTTTTGATACGGTTTTCGGTCATTGCTCCATAGTTGAACAAGTTGAGCTTACGTTGGTAAATCAGGTAATTGGTTTCTGCTTCAAACTGAATGGACTGCTCTTTTTCGGCAGATTTTACTGCAAAATGAAAATCGCCCGATGTGAGTTTCTGTTTGCCGTCCCAGTTAAGTGGGGAGTAATTGAAATTGCTCAGCCCAAAACGTCCGGCTACGTTCATCTCTACCTTGTCGAAACGGTGCAGATAGTTGATGGCTGCCCGTGTGCGGTAATAGTGCGATTTCCATTTCAGCTTTTCAAAATCATATCCTGTATAGTCCAAGTTGCCTTTTCTGCCTTCCATCTCAAAGAAAACATCCAACTCATCTTTTGGGCTAATTTGAAATAGATAATTGCCCAAAACATCAATGTTCCCCCCATTGCCAGCACCCGCGCGAATCAATCCCGTTTTA
The DNA here is from genome assembly GCA_947074275.1 of uncultured Bacteroides sp. GTDB lineage: Bacteria > Bacteroidota > Bacteroidia > Bacteroidales > Bacteroidaceae > Bacteroides. Next base: position 8,715 of record CAMTPA010000035.1, on the reverse strand, counting down.
GGGCGTGGTTGAGATTCTTCGCCAATAAAGGGTTGCATCGTTTCGGCAGGAATCTCGGTAGCAGGCGATGAACTAACTGCATACTCTACCGCTTTTTTGGTCACTACTGGTGGCTCTATCTGTGGTAGCACATTGATCTTGATAGCGTCGATAATTTCGGGCGTGTACTCGTGCTCCACTACCATTACCCGGTTCAGCGTGCTGTCTTTGGGATGTGTTTGAGCAGTTGCGATAAAAGGAACTATGCTAAGTAGCAGAGCGATGTATGTATATCGATTCATTGTAAGCTGTGGTTTATTGGTTCAACTTTTCTAAACGAGTTCTAATCATTACAGGGATGTCGTCATCCGGAGCGTAATTTTGTTGCAAGCTCAATAGATATTGGCGTGCATCTTCTTTTTTGCCCATTGCCACATACACATCCGATAGCAAAACAAAGCTGCGTGCCAACCAATAGATATGTGGCGTGCTTTGGTCGATGTAGTTTAGCAACACCTTTTCAGCCTCTTTATGCTTTCCTCCCTTGTATAGCTGGTTGGCAAGCAGGTATTTTGCTTCTGCTCCATACAAGTTGCGTGTGTCCTTAGACAATTGACGTAAATCGTCCATCGCATAACTTTCTGCACCGTGATTCAAATAAGCTTTGGCGCGATAATATAGAGCCTCGTTGTTCAATTCGGGCGATAGTTTGGATTCATTTAGCAAGATGGTAGCTGCATTGATAATCTCTACATCGTCCTTCATTTGTTGGGCCGAGCGCAACATACCTGTTTCGGCAAGTATACGACGGTCGGGTAGCATTGTTTTCTCGCGAAGCTGATTGTAGTTGTGCAAAGCTTCTGCAAACTGACGCTGATTGAACAACACAGTAGCGCGCATCAGCAGAGCCTCTTCGGCATACGGACTATCGGGATATTTTAGCAATTCACCCGAATGTTGAAGCACTTGGTCTTGGTTCTTTTGCTCATCGGCAATGCGGCACAGGTAATAGTGAGCATTGAGCAAGAAGGCTCCTTGTGGATAGCTTTGCAAATAGCGTTGAAAACTTCCTTTAGCCTCTTCAATACGTCCACGTATGAATATCTTTTCGGCAGCAATGTAGGTCAATGAGTCTTGCTCCGAAGCGTCGAAGTGGAAGCTCCCGGGCATTGAATTGGCAAGTGCGGCAAACTCTTCTATGCGATTCATATCCACGTATATTGATTTCAAATCGAGCATTGCTAAACGTGCCTCTTCGCTCCCTGGGAATTGCTGTACCACCTGTTTGTAGGCTGCTATTGCCTTGTCGTAAGCTCCATCTTGGTAATAGAGAAGTCCTATCTCGGCTGCTGCTTTTCGGCTTAGTGGGCTGGCTGGGAATTTACTCAATAGCTCATTGTAGGCGTTGATAGCTTGTGCGTTGTTTTCGAGCAATACATACGAACGCCCCTTTTCATAGATTGCGTTTACAGCATAAGGCGAGTTGGGATACTTGCCCATCAACCGGTTGAGCAGTGTTATTTTTCCTGTATAGTCTTTTTGAAGGCCAGCTACCAAAGCCATTTGATAGAAGGCATAATCACCCGCTTCGGCATTTATGTTTTCGGCGTTGGCATAGTAGTGTTTTGCTTCGTCAAATTGGCGATTTTTCAGGTAGGTGTCAGCTATGCGGTTGTTTGCATCGGCTATCAACGCTATGTTGTCTTTTTGTGCCAGCTCGTTGTAGCGCACAAAGTAGTTGCGTGCCTCGTTGTATTGTTTCTGATTGAAAGCGATGTAACCCAAATTGTAGCAAGCCAATGCGTACATAGTGCTTTGTGCTGGTGTGCTGAGTTGCAGATATTGCTTGAAGTCCTGTTCTGCTTTTGCCAATTGTCCTAAGCGGTAGTATGCTTCACCACGCCAATATAGAGCTTCGGCACGGGTTTGTTGGTTATACTGTCCCAATGCGATTGATTGGTCGAGGTAACCAATGGCCTGTTGGAAGTTGGAGTTGGCGAAAGACTGTGTGCCCAGCTGAAACAAGATACGTTGTTTGGCTTCTAAGATACGCCTGTCTGGTTGTTTGATGCGCTCTATCGATTGCAAGGCCGCATCGTAGCTGCGTGTGGTGAGATAAAGTTCTACCAAGTAGTTGCTCACCATCTCGTTGTATGGCGAATTGGGGTAGTCGTTCAAGAACTTTTCGAAAGCTACAACCGATTCTCCAAAGCCCGAATAGGAGGTTTCGTGAAGCGAAAGCGCATAATTGTAGGCGGCCTGTTCTTTGATTTGAGCATTGAAGTTCATATTGGCAGCTTGTTCAAATGCCATACGCGCTTTGTTTCGTTCGGCAAGGTTCAGGTAAGCAAGTCCACTATGTAAATATGCGTTTTGCGTCAACGCATCTTTCACGGTGGTTGCTCTCGATAGGTATTCGGCGGCTTTCGAGTTTACTCCTGTTTGGTAGTATGCCATCCCCAGCATATAGAGTGCATCGCGTCGGGGTTGGGTGGTATGCTCCACGTAGTAGTCCAATGCTTTGATTGCTTCGCTATATTGGCGACGCTCGTAAAGCGATTCACCCAATATGCGATACATCTCAGTGGTGTATTCGTTGTTGGGATACGCTTTCAGATAGTTTTGTGCTGTTTCAAAAGCTTTGCTGTAATCGCCTTTAATTAGGTAGATTTCGGCGATGTAATAGGGCACTAACGAACGATACTTGCTGTTGTTTTGCAGCGAAGCGAAGCCGTTGAACGCTTCGTCGTATCGTTTTTGCACATAGCGAATATAAGAAAGGTAGTAGGTGCAATCGTTGGCATACGTGCGGCTGCTTTCTTTTAGCATTTCAAACCACACGGCCGCTTCTTGCAGATTGCCTGTTTCGAGGTAGCAAGTGGCCAGCATATAGGTCATTTGCTCGCGCTCTTCGTTGTTCAGCAGGTAGAGCTTTGATAATCCAAATAGCTCTATCGCTGCTTGGAAATCTCTTTTGTAAAAATCGCACGCTCCCATCAGCGCATAGATGCGGTTGGCATAAGGGGTGTCGGGATAGTTTTTGAGATAACTCATCAGCATCTTTGCACAATTCGGATTCTTTAGTTCGTAGGCAGTGCATACCAGCATATATTCAGCTTCTTCCAATTGTGCGCTTTGAGGCATTTGTGCTACAAATGATTGCAGAGTGGTGCTTGCTGCAGCATATTGCTTTTGCAAGAACATTTGTTTCCCCTCTTCATACAAGTTCAATGGCGAGGTGGGTTTATACACGTTTTGGGCCGATGCTACCACAGGAAAGCTGCAAAGCAAGGCGCAGATAAATCGCGAAACTCTTTTATTCATATTCGTTAGGGTGTTTTCACAAAAATACGATTTCCATTTAACTCATTGATAGATATGAGTTAAGAATTATAGTTCTTTCAGAAAGCGCATCAAGCCTTTGCGCACCGAAGCAAGCCCAAACTCATTGGGGTTGATTTGCTCGATGGGTAAGAAGAAGGCTTCCTGTGCATCGTCTTGTGCAGATACAAAATCGGTGTCGTCTACTTCGCACACATAAAAGAGGTCGAGTGTGTGTACTTCAAATCCGCAAAAGGGGTAGATGTTGGGCAAAGAGAATTGGTAGGTAGCTCGTTCTACTTTTAGACCTGTTTCTTCGAGCACCTCTCTGGTTACTCCCTCTTCGCCTGTTTCAAACGAGTCGATAAAACCGCCTGGTAAATCGAGTGTGCCTTTGGCTGGGTCTTTGGCGCGACGACACACCAATAGTTCGCCACGCTTGTTGCGAATAAGTGCCACAGTGGCTGCCGATGGGTTGAAATAGTAGACGAAGCCGCAGGTTTCGCAACGCTTCGATTTTTCATTGTTCACCACAAAATGTGATGAGCCGCATTTGGGGCAATATTTAAAGATGTGCAGAGGATGTTCCATTGTCATTTATCGTTTAGTTGGCGACAAATGTACAAAAAAGCGGTGTATGACAATGGATGTTGTGTATGCGAAGAGTCTTATTTTTGTGATAGACCACCGCTTTACGCATACGGGTCTATCGCTACATCGGTCGAACTTTCAGTCAAGGCATTGTCTACGGTCACTTCCACGCCTACGCCACCACTTACAGTGGTGGTTTTCACTGTCAACTTATGCCAATATTTTGCCGATAGTTGGATGGTTTGCGAAAACTCTTTGTATGTGCTGTCCAGTCGTCTTGTGCCTTTTATTTTGATGTGTAGTGTGGGGTTGGTTTCGTCTACCGTAAAGAAGCCCAAAGGCGATGAGGTAGTGGCAGCCGATGTAAACTCTACTGTTCGGTCTGCATTGGCTGCTGCAGCCAGTTCTACCGAATAGTTGGAAAATTGTTGCGTGAATGTTTCATCGTAGGCCACCGACACTTGCGCATTGACCATTGTGCAAACAAATGAAACGGGGGTTGTTTCGTAGGCCGTCACGTCGAACGTGGTGCTGCCCCAATAGCGTGCTTCTCCAAAACCGTTGTTCGATGCTTCTGAGGCTGCTTCTGTCACATTGTATGCGCTCATCTTGTATCCACTTCCCTCTGGTGCTATAAAGCCACCTTTTAAGTTCCCATAAGTGCCTGTGCCTGTGCTTAGGGCTGTTCCTTCAGCATTTTCGGTGTTTATCTGGTAGCTGTCCGATATGACTTGTGTAGCTCTTGTCACGCCCTCTATCTCCACATTTATGTTTTCGCCTTGCTCAATGCTAAGTGCCACGTTGCCGTAGGCGGTCTCTGTCATTTCCGATTGCGAGCACGAGGTAAGTAAAGCGCAAATCACTCCTATGTAAATCAGTCCTCTCTTCATTTGATTATTTATTTTAAGTAAGTGAATTCTACATCGTCTATATAGAGCAAAGAGCCTTCATATCTGTTGGGGCTACTTTTCTTTTCGATGTGGTCTTTGCTGTATGCATCGTCCGTGCGATTGGTGAAATAGACGTAGATGTGGGTGGCTTTTTTAGTCAGATCGGTGTAGGCTATGTCCAATGTCATTTGGGTATAGCTCGTCACGCTGGCTGTGGTCGATGTGTGAGAAGCACTTCCTATCACGTCGCCGTCGCTAAGCACTTCTACGGTAGCGTTCCACGTATTTTCTGCTTTGGCGGTGTATTTGTACCAAAAAGACAGCTTGTCGGGACGTGCGCCGATGGTTCTGTTTTTGGTGATGTTGCCACTGCTATTTACGTCGCCATATACCAGCCAGCCCGATGAGATGTTGTTGATTTTGGCAGTGGACATAAAACTAGCCCACGTGTTTCCACTTCCCCATCCCACTGTCGTGATAGATGCTGCTTTATCACTGTCGTTCCCACTTCTACCAGTTGCTTGTCGAGTACCTGGGCAATGGGTATACCAATATCCAGCTCCCGATGACATTGTTTGTGTATTTCGGGTAGCCCAATGTGTGTTTGCGGCGGTGGAGTTTGGGTAATAGATGTCTTGGCTACTGAGTGTACCTTTTATTGTTCCCGTAGACCACGTATCCAAATTGCCATTCACCAATTGTTCGGCACTTTCGGTGGTGAAAGTAAATGTGTTGCTGCTGTTCACCGCTTTGTATTTAGCTCGATAGGTGTAGGTAGTCGAAGGGGTGAGGTTGGAGAACGTCACCTGATTGTTGGCAACGGTGCCTTGTATCACGGCATTGTCGGTAGCTCTCACCAGCTCGTAAGTTACTTTTGGTAGAACCGCATTGGCATTTCCTTGGCTAAAGTTGCTTTCGGTGAGTGGTGTGAACTGTGCCGAGTAGCTCCATACGCTCAAATCGTTTTGTGCAGGAATTGAGAATATGGGCGAGTTATCTTTTAGGTTTACCACGTATTCGGTCACATCGGCCAGCACACCGTTGGTGAGTGTGCTCGATGAGAAGATGGTGGTGTTGCTTTGCTCGCCCAGTGTGTTGGTGGCTACAAAAGTGATGCTTACGGCAATACCGGGACGAATGAACAACTGCGCGCCCGCTGTCATTGTGGTGCTAAAGGCACTTCCGTTGGCCGTTCCCTCCAACTTTATCTCATATTGCTGATAATGAGCAAGAAGAGCTTGCTCTATGTTGACCAGCAACACGGCTCCCGACAATTTCGGAGTAAAAGAGATAGTAGTCTTTTCGCCCGTTTTCACATCAAACTCTTTTTCTTGATGATAGTAGGGCGATGAAGCATGGATTTGTTCACCACTCAGATAATTGCTGCCATAGCTAAGTTTGCCACTGTATGAACCCGTGCTCAAAACCAAGTCTTCCGTAAGGGGTTTTCCCTCGTAGATGGTTGTACCATCGGTTTTGGCTATCCATAGTGTAAAGTCGCTGGTGGCAGGCGTGCTCACCGCTCTGGTTTGTGGCAATGTGATGTTTTCGTCTATCACCACTTCGTTGTATTCAAATTGTACCAAGCCTTTTTCGGCGGTGTGGCTTATTTCATCCTCTTCCGAACACGAAGAAAATACAATCGCTCCAAGAGACACGAGGCTCAGTAGAAGCAAAAAATAAAGACTTAGGTATTTTTTACAGCTCATCATTGATATTTGCAAATAGGTTGTAATCCGCTGCAAATTTACAAAAAATAGATTAAAACAAGTGGTTTGTTTGCTGAAATCTAACAATTGATAATCAAGGTGTTCTATTTTAATCAATATGATTTATGCGAATTGATAAGGCGAAAAAAAAGTAAGCTCAATGTGTGGGCTTATTTGATTATATCTTTAATTTTGTGCGTGAACATATTTAGTATAGTAAATACTCTTGGCAAAGAGTGTGCATAGTTTGCTCGTGAAATGTTCACACTTTGCGCATCAACTGTTCACAGTCTATTCGTGGAGTGTTAATACTCTACAACCGATTCAACTTGTTGATAATTAGTGTGTAATGGTTGTGTCGGTGGTGTTAGTGAAGCAATCTTTCTGCAGAAGCATATCAAGGATTAAAGAGTTGTTTGGTAACAAGGCTTATCTCGCTTGGTGGCAAGGCCTCTCCAGCACGGTAGATAGGCCTTGTCAGCTTGGTAGGAAGGCCTACCTACCAAGCAGAGAAAAAAGAATCAAAACTCAACTTGAGGCGATTGGTAAAAATGAAATACAAAGAAAAGTATAAGATAAAAATAATAACTGTATGATAGATTTAAAACAAATGACGATGGATGTTTGCCACGTGGCACGCCGGTGTGGTGAGTTTTTGAAAGAAGAACGCAAAAGCTTCCGTCGCGACAAGGTAGAAGAGAAAAATGCGCACGACTACGTGTCGTATGTAGACAAAGAAACGGAAAAACAAGTGGTGGCACTGCTCAAAGCATTGCTTCCCGAAGCTGGCTTTATAGCTGAGGAGGGCACGGCAGACTTTCACGATGAGGCTTATTGCTGGGTGATAGATCCGCTCGATGGAACCACCAATTACATACACGACAACGCTCCCTACTGCGTGAGCATCGCTCTGCGTAGCGGAAAAGAGTTGTTGATAGGTGTGGTGTATGAGGTGTGTCGCAACGAATGTTTCTATGCGTGGAAAGGTGGTGGCGCGTGGATGAACGAGCAACCGATATCAGTATCGGACGTGAACGATGTGGAAAAGGCCTTTGTGGTGTGCGAGCTGCCCTATAATTCGGATGCCTACAAACATACCGCCTTGCATCTCATCCATTCGCTTTATGGCAGGGTAGGAGGCATTCGGATGAACGGATCGGCAGCGGCGGCCATCTGCTATGTGGCGGCAGGGCGTTTCGATGCTTGGGCGGAATCTTTTATAGGGCGGTGGGATTTTTCGGCAGCGGCTCTGTTGGTGATGGAGGCAGGCGGACAAGTGACCGACTTTTATGGAAGCAACGATTTTGTAGAAGGGCATCACATCATCGCCAGCAACGGGCGTTTGCATCACCTGTTTGCCGACCTATTGCCCCAAGCCTATCCGCACGGAATGTAACACCAACGAAATGTTTAACACTCGTAGGCCTATGTCGTGGAAAGATTGGTTTCAGTCAGTAGCAACACTTTTTTATCCCAAAACGTGCATCGTGTGCGGCAGTTCGCTCTCTCGGCAAGAGACACATCTTTGCGCGCGTTGCAGTGTTGGATTGCCTCGCACCAACCTGCATCTGGTGTCGGGCAACGAAGCCGAAAAACTCTTTTGGGGTAAGGTGGATGTGCAGCGTGTATCTGCTTATTTCTATTATCAGCGTGGTAGCGATTATAGAAGTGTGCTGCGGCGACTAAAATATGAAGGTGAGCAGGAAGTGGGTGTGACGATGGGAAGGCAAATGGCAAGAGAACTTTTGCAGGCAGATTTTTTTGAGGGTATAGACTGTCTGCTACCTGTGCCGCTACACAAGAAAAAACAGCGCATTCGTGGATACAATCAGAGTGTGTGTATTGCGCAAGGCATATCCGAAGTGACGGGCGTGCCAGTGATAGAAGGAGCGGTGACGCGTGAAAAGAATACCGAAACGCAAACACGCAAGTCGGCACTGCAACGATGGGAAAATGTGGAGGGAATATTTAAACTGCAAAACGCCGAGCCTTTTGAGGGGAAACACGTATTGATAATAGACGATGTGCTGACTACTGGCTCTACTTGTGTGGCTTGCGCCGATGCGCTGCAAGGAGTGGCTCGCGTGAAACTGAGTGTGCTGACACTGGCGATGGTGAAGTAGGGTGGAAAGTATATAAAACAAAAAAGGTTCGCATTGCTGCGAACCCGTTTGCTCTTCCTCTTGGACTTGAACCAAGGACCCTCTGATTAACAGTCAGATGCT
>CAMTPA010000034.1 GCA_947074275.1 uncultured Bacteroides sp. | reverse complement strand
TCTTAGGTGATTTTTGTTATTTCTTTTATGTGAAAACATTCTTTAAGTTGAATAGTGTCAGTAATTAATGGGACTAAACTTAAAAAAAGAATGTGTTACTATTTGGTTATATATAAATAAGAAGAATAAATGTCTGTGGTAATCTGGCAAACTGAAGATTATGTGTTCTCATTATTTGTTTTTTAAGGTGTTATAATGCGAATATAAACATAAAAATGGTAAAATAAAAATAAATTAACACTTTATTGTTGAAAAAAAACTGTTAGCTGTTTTGTTTATTGCTTGTTTGTTGGAAGTTTACAGTTGAAGTGTTGAGTGTGAATAGTTGTTCTGATAGCTGTTAACGGTTATCAAGCACAGAATGAAAGTATAGAAAAAGTAAAGGCACGGATTATCTTCACACATAGAAGTAATCCGTGCCTTTTTAAAAGGTTTGTTTTAGCAAATGTTATAATTTAGCTTGAATAGCTTTTGAAGCTTCTTCGTATCCTGGTTTATTGAGTAGGGCAAACATATTAGCTTTATAAGCTTCTACGCCAGGTTGGTCAAATGGGTTCACTCCTAATATATAGCCACTAATGCCACATGCTATTTCAAAGAAATATAATAATCCACCAATGCTGTTTTCGTTGAGTGAAGGAATTACAATGCGTATATTGGGGACACCTCCATCTACGTGAGCTAATTGTGTACCCAGTTCGGCCATTTTGTTTACTTCGTCAACACGCTTACCGGCTAAATAATTCAAGCCATCCAAATTGGCTTCATCAGTTGGCACTTTTAGTTCGTGGTCAACTTTATCTACCGAGATAACTGTTTCGAAGATAGTGCGTTCACCTTCTTGAATCCATTGCCCCATTGAATGAAGGTCTGTTGAGAAATCCACGGCAGCTGGGAAAATACCTTTGTGCTCTTTACCTTCCGATTCGCCATAAAGTTGCTTCCACCATTCATTCACATAATGGAGTTTAGGACAGAAGTTGACCATAATCTCTATCTTTTTACCCGCTTCATACAACGCATTGCGAGTAGCTGCATAGATAGCTGCTGGGTTTTCGGCAAATGGCGCATCAATACCACAAGCTTTTTCCATAGCTACTGCACCAGCTACCAATTGCTCAATATCAAAACCTGCTACCGCAATAGGCAATAGACCAACGGGAGTAAGAACAGAGAAACGTCCACCTACATTGTCGGGAATGATGTATGATTTGTAGCCTTCTTGATCGGCAGTAATACGGGCTGCTCCTTTTTTTGCATCGGTCACGGCTACAATCACTTTTTGCGCTATCTCTTTACCGCGTTGCTCTTCGCATTGCTTTTTCAACAGGCGGAACGCAAGAGCTGTTTCTGTAGTTGTGCCCGATTTAGAGATGTTGATAACACCAAACTTCTTATCTTTCAAAAACTCAGTAAGTTCATATAGGTAATCTTCACTGATGTTGTGACCTGCATAAACAATCACGGGGTTTTGTTTTTTTTCTTGTAACCAAGTGAAGCTGTTGGATAATGCTTCAATTACAGCGCGTGCTCCCAAATAGCTACCGCCAATACCAGCAACAATTACTACTTCGCAATTTTCGCGAAGCACGTTAGCCGTTTCTTTTAAGTCATTGAGTTGCTCTTTTGTTATCGAAGAAGGCAGATGAACCCAGCCTAAGAAATCGCTACCTTTGCCAGTACCGTGCTCTAACTTCTCTTGTGCATCTTTTACCTTAGGTTCAAAAGCTGCGATTGCCTCTTTAGAGACGAATCCCAACGTTTTTTCAATGTTCAAACTAATCATATTATTTAAAGTGTTTAAGGGTTGTTCCTGATTGTTATCAAAAAACTGTCTATCTGAAAGAATCGGTCAGTAATTTAATCTCAATCATCGGAGATATACGTTCATATAGTATGTTGTAAACAGCATCAAGAATAGGCATATTCACGTGATGATGTTTGTTGATTTCTTTTATACATTTAGTTCCATAGTATCCTTCTGCTATCATTTCCATCTCTATTTGCGCACTTTTTACTGAATATCCTTTGCCAATCATTGAACCAAATGTGCGATTACGGCTAAAGTTTGAGTAGCCCGTAACTAAAAGATCCCCTAAATATACAGATTCGTCTACATTTCTGTTGAGCGGATGTACGGTATCTAAAAAACGGCGCATCTCTTGAATTGCGTTCGACATCAATACCGCTTGAAAATTGTCTCCATATTTTAGACCACTACAAATACCTGCTGCTATTGCATATACATTTTTCAATACAGAACTGTATTCTACGCCTGCTACATCGTCGCTGACTGATGTTTTGACGAAAGAGCTTCCCATTCGTCGTGCAAACAAGCGTGCCTTGTCTTTGTCCGGGCAAGCCAATGTTAAATATGATAAACGTTCAAGTGCAACTTCTTCTGCGTGGCAAGGACCGCCAAGTACTGCAATATTTTCGGCAGGAACACCATAAACTTTAGTGAAGTAGTCCGATACAATCAGATTGTCATCGGGAACGATGCCTTTAATTGCGGTAATAATGAATTTATCTTTCAGCTTAGTCTTTAGCTTTTTTAAGTGAGCTTTCAGATATGGAGAGGGGGTAGCGAATACCAACGTTTCCGACTCTTTGACGATATCATTGATGTTTGAGTAAAACTTGATACGCTTCATATCAAACTTTACGCCTGTGAGATACGCCGGATTGTGACCCAGTCGTTTGAATTCGGTTATGCGATCTTCGCGACGCATATACCAATTGATGGAGTCCTCTTGTGCAAGAAACATTTTGGCAATGGCTGTAGCCCAGCTTCCACCGCCCACTATCGCTATCTTACCGGGTAATTTCATATATATCAATTACATTAAAAAAGAAAAATTAAAAACAAAGTGAAAGCTTGTTTTGAGCGTCGCATTGTCTTTAATTTCTCATTCTTTATTTTCATTTAATTTTTTCTATCCATTCAGTCACCTCATTGACCGAAGGATTTGTCAATTCAAGCTTGTATTTTTTATTGATACCACAAATGTCTTGGTGAAGTTTTTGAGGATTCACCCCTTTCATTTCTTCTACCATATTGTAGCCAGCTTTCTGAATTACGGCAACCCAGTCTGCTTCTATGCCCAGTTCTGTGTATTTATCAATAGAATCTTTCTTGATTGTTTTTTCAGGACGCATTTGCGGAAAGAATAGCACTTCTTGAATGGTAGTTTGCCCTGTCATTAGCATTACAAGACGATCCATTCCAATACCCATCCCTGATGTAGGAGGCATACCATATTCTAACGAGCGGATAAAATCTTTATCAATAATCATAGCTTCATCATCCCCTTTTTCGCTCAAACGCATTTGTTCCATAAAACGCTCCAACTGGTCTATAGGGTCGTTCAGCTCCGAGTAAGCGTTTGCTAACTCTTTACCATTCACCATTAACTCAAACCGTTCTGTCAATTCAGGATTTTCGCGATGGCGTTTGGTTAGTGGAGACATCTCGATGGGATAGTCTGTAATAAACGTCGGTTGTATATAGTTGCCTTCGCAGAACTCTCCAAAAATTTCATCAATTAATTTGCCTTTACCCATTGTCTCATCTACTTCCAAATTCAATGTTTTGCAAATCTCACGAATCTCTTCTTCTGATTTTCCGTGTAAATCGTGCCCCGTAAATTCTTTGATAGAATCGAGCATTGTTACACGTTTATAAGGTGCTTTTAAGTTAATGATGTTATCACCCACTTTCACTTCAGTTGTACCATTCACGTCCAAACAGATTTTTTCAATCATCTTTTCAGTGAAGTCCATCATCCAATTGTAATCTTTGTATGCTACATAAACCTCCATTGCGGTAAACTCGGGGTTGTGTGTGCGATCCATTCCTTCGTTGCGGAAGTTCTTGGAAAATTCATATACACCTTCGAAACCACCCACAATCAGTCGTTTCAAATAAAGTTCATTAGCGATACGAAGATATAAAGGAATATCGAGTGCATTGTGATGAGTGATAAATGGACGAGCTGCCGCACCACCAGCAATTGATTGCAGTATTGGAGTTTCAACTTCGAGGTATCCTTTCACGTTGAAGTATTCACGCATTGAGTTGTACACTTTGGTGCGTTTGATAAATATTTCTTTGATTCCTTCGTTTACGGCAAGGTCTACATAGCGTTGGCGATATCGTAATTCAGGATCTTCGAAAGAGTCGTAGGCTACTCCATCTTTGTATTTTACGATGGGAAGCGGTTTTATAGACTTAGCAAGTACGGTTAGCTTTTGTGCGTGAATACTCACTTCACCCATTTGCGTACGAAACACAAAACCCTCAATTCCTACATAATCTCCCAAATCGAGTAGACGTTTGAAGACGGTATTGTATAATTCTTTGTTTTCGTCAGGACAAATATCATCGCGGGTGATATATACTTGAATACGGCCTTTAGAATCTTGCAGCTCAATAAAGGAAGCTTTTCCCATAATGCGACGGCTCATAATGCGTCCCGCTATCGATACTTGGCGTGGAGGCTGTTGGTCGTCATTAAATTCTTCTTTAATATCTGTGGAATAAGCGGTTACTACATACTCTGCAGCAGGATAGGGGTCGATGCCCATCGCACGAAGTTCATTTAGACTGTTACGTCTGATAACTTCCTGTTCACTAAGTTCTAATAGGTTCATTACGTAATATATTAACTCAATATTTGGGACAAAAATACGAAACATTTTTTATATATAGCTATTTTTTATCTTAAATAAAGAATGTATATCTTTGTGCGATTATTAAAAATAGGTATGGCTGGACAATACGTACCCGCAGAGTTGGGGACACAAAAGATCGGAAAACTATTAGTGCAATATGCTGTTCCGGCAATTATAGCGATGACTGCGGCTTCGCTGTATAATATGGTAGATAGTATATTTATCGGACAAGGTGTTGGGGCATTGGCTATCTCAGGGTTGGCTCTAACTTTTCCATTGATGAATTTGGCGGCCGCCTTCGGTTCGCTTGTTGGAGTAGGGGCTGCTACGCTTGCATCGGTCAAATTAGGACAAAAAGATTATGATACAGCACAGCGAATATTAGGCAATGTGTTGATTCTAAATGTTATCATTGGAGTTGTTTTTTCTGTTTTATCACTCATCTTTCTCGACCCTATTCTTTACTTCTTTGGTGGTAGCGACCAGACGGTAGGGTATGCACGTGACTATATGGAGGTGATACTCTATGGCAATATTATTACTCATATTTACTTGGGACTTAATGCAATGCTTCGCTCTTCGGGACATCCGCAGAAAGCTATGTATGCTACCATTGCTACGGTAATCATCAACGCGATACTCGATCCTCTCTTTATTTTTGTTTTTGAATGGGGCATAAGAGGGGCTGCCATTGCCACTATTATTGCCCAAACAGTAGCTTTGATGTGGCAATTCAAATTGTTTAGTAACAAAAATGAGCTTCTTCATTTTCATAGGGGTATTTTTAAGCTAAGAAAAAAGATTGTTCTCGATTCGCTTGCTATTGGTATGTCGCCTTTTTTGATGAATATGGCATCTTGTTTTATTGTAATTCTTATCAATCAAGGTTTGCAAAAGTATGGTGGCGATCTTGCTATCGGAGCTTTTGGTATCATTAATCGTGTCGTGTTTGTGGTGGTAATGATTGTGTTGGGATTGAATCAAGGGATGCAACCTATTGCAGGTTATAATTTTGGAGCCAAGCACTACGATCGTGTGATGCAAGTATTGAAATATACAATATTTGGGGCAACAATAATAACTACCATTGGCTTTCTGTTGGGGATGCTTTGTCCCGATCAAGTTGTTTCGATTTTTACCACGGATACTCAACTGACTCAAATTGCTTCAGAAGGCTTTCGTTATGTCGTGATGTTTTTCCCTATCGTAGGTTTTCAGATGGTAACGTCCAATTTTTTCCAGAGTATTGGAATGCCTGGTAAAGCGATTTTTCTTTCACTAACTCGGCAACTGCTATTTTTAGTGCCATTGCTTCTTATATTGCCCCATTTCTATGGCCAAACGGGTATTTGGATTAGTATGCCTATTTCCGATGTGATAGCAAGTGTTGTGTCGGCTATAATGTTGATGTGGCAATTTCGCACTTTCAAAAAAGCTGCTGCACAATGATGTTGCTGTTTTTAGAATGAATGTAGAATAAAAACGTGACTGATGTTTTCATTCTCGAAAATATAACTATTTTTGTTGAATAACTATGAATGATACATAATATGGATTCTAACTACGTGATAACCATAGGCCGCCAATGGGGAAGTGGTGGAAAAGAAATTGGAGAAAAACTGGCTACACTCCTTGAGATACATTTTTTGGATAAAAAGCTCATAGAATTGGCATCCGAACACAGTGGACTTTGCAAAGAGTTTTTCGAGAAAGCTGATGAAAAAACCTCAAAAGGCATCATTGGGGGGTTGTTTGGTATGCGTTTTCCTTTTATAACCGATGGTGGCGTTTCTCCAATCAATTGTTTAAGTAATGATGCTTTGTTTCAGGTGCAAAGCGATGTGATTAGACAAGTTGCAGCTACTGATTCGTGTCTTATTGTGGGACGTTGTTCTGATTATATTTTGCGCAATCATCCCCGGAAAATTGATGTGTTTATTACTGCTAATCACGAAGATAGAGTGTTGCGAGTGCAGAAAAGACACTCTGTAACTGCCGAAGAAGCAGAGGCTCTTATCGAAAAAATGGATAAAAAACGGGCTGATTATTACAACTATTATAGTTATAAATTGTGGGGAAATGCGGCTGGTTATCATTTATGTGTAAATTCCTCTGTTTTGGGTATTGAAGGAACGGTAAGTTTTATAGCTGATTTTATCAATAAAAGATTGGCGATGCAATAAATTCTGCTTGCTTGATAAGAAGTAGTGTATAAAAGCGCAAGAATGTTAGATAGTATCAACATTCTTGCGCTTTTTATTGTTATAAACTCAAATACTTTTTATCGGAGTATTAAGCATTGTTTTATACACATTATAGTAAAGTAGGAGATATGAAAAAAATAATGATGTTGGTGGCTATCATAGCGGTTTCATTGACAGCAGTTGCTCAGAGTGAATCATTTTATAATTTCACTACCACTACAATAGATGGTCAGTTGTATCCTTTCGCACAGTTGAAAGGTAAAAAAGTTCTTATAGTCAATGTGGATGTACAAAATCAATTAGCTCCACAATATGCTATATTAGAAGAGTTGTATAGTCAATATTGTGATAGTAGCTTTGTGCTAATCGGTTTCCCTACCGATGATTTTGATACACAGAAAATAACCAATCAAGGCTATCGACTTTTAGATTACGACGTGACTTTTCCTGTAATGCAAAAGGCCACAGTGATTGGTGATACGCTATCTCCTGTTTATCAATGGCTCACAGAAAAGAAACTCAATGGGAAGCAGAATGCACCTGTTACTGGTAATTTTCAAAAGTTTATGATTGACGAAAATGGAGAATGGGTAGGAGTGTTGCCTCCCGAAGATAGTTCATTCAATCTGAAAATATTGAATTGGATTCAAGGAGGTAAATAGGTAGAACTCTTTTTTATCTCATATTAGGAATACACGTCGATATTCATTTTCAAAGTTAGGGGTAAATACATCTTTACCAATATTGGCGTGTATTTCTTCTTTTGCCCAAAAACGCCCTCCGTCCAACTCGTCTGAAGGGATAATTTCCCCATCGTACACTGTTTTGTATGAGAATACCAGTTCGCTTTCTCGATCGGATTTAAATACATATTGACATAGCTTCTCAGGAATGAAATCAATTATTCCAAGTTCTTCACGCACCTCTCGTTGTAGAGCAATCTCTACGCTTTCTCCTAAATCAATATGCCCACCTACGGCAGTATCCCATTTTCCAGGTTGTATGTCTTTCCATTCAGGGCGTTTCTGCAAATAAAGCTCCCCTTTGCTGTTGAATACGTGCAGGTGAACCACGGGATGAAGCAAATGGCTACCATTATGACACTCTCCGCGAGTAGCTGCGCCTGTGATATGCCCATCTTCATCTACTATCGGAAACATTTCCTCGTTGTTGTCGCTTCGCAAATTCATTGTTTTTTATATTTAAGTATAATTAGGGGATTAATAAAGAAGAGTCCCCATAGCTCAAGAAACGAAATTCGTGCTCTAAAGCATAGTTGTAAATACGCTGCCAATCTCCTTTTACAAAAGCCGAAACAAGCAATAATAGTGTGCTTTGTGGTTGATGAAAATTGGTCACAATAGCTTTTACTATTTTGTACTCATATCCTGGGGCGATGATAATCTGTGTGCTCGAATGCAGTGTTTCCATCCCGTTTCTATCGAGATAACCCACTATTTTTTGCAAAGCCACGATGGGGTTGATGTGTTCTTTCTGCTCGTAGGGTTGCCATTGTTTCACGTGCAAATCCTTTTCCGAAGCATTGGGATTGTTGGCTAAGGTCACACCGATGTGATAGAGACTTTCGAGTGTGCGCACTGATGTAGTGCCTACGGCAATAGCTCTTGCATCGTGATCGATAAGTTTGGCTATGGTAGCGCGCGAAACTGATATATACTCTGTGTGCATCTCGTGATCGGCTATTTCTTCGCTTTTTACTGGCTTAAAAGTGCCTGCACCTACGTGTAAGGTCAGCTCTTCTATATCGATCCCTTTTTCTTGTAGGGCATCAAATACGGCAGGAGTAAAGTGGAGCCCGGCGGTGGGAGCTGCTACCGAACCTTTGATTTTAGAATAAACCGTTTGATAACTCTCCTTATCACTCTCTTGCGTATTTCTGTTTAAATAGGGCGGAATAGGTAATTCGCCAAATACTTCCAATATATCGGCAAAAGCCACCTGTGGATTGTCCCAATGGAAATCTACCCAATGGCTGGTGCCATAGTTTGCGCCGCGGGTAGCGGTCAGCGTCAGTGATTCTCCCTTTATAATTATTTCACTTTTCAGTGCCCCCTCCTTCCATTTTTTTAGATTACCTATCATACAAAGCCAAGCAGCGTGCTTGGTTTGCTGAAAGTTGAGCACATAATCATTGGGTTGTATTGGCTCCAAACAAAACACTTCAATGAGTGCGCCTGTCTCTTTGCGAAAGTGCAACCGGGCTTGTATTACCTTTGTGTTGTTGAACACCATTAAGTTTCCTTTGTCCAAATAAGTAGGAAGCGAGGAAAAGCTGTCCTCTGAAATATCGCCGTGTCGATAAACCAATAATTTTGATTCATCGCGAACAGAAAGTGGAAATTTGGCAATACGCTCATCGGGCAAAGGGTAATTGTACTCGCTGATATGGATGTGTTTCGGATTTGCTTTCATTGATTTTTTTGTATTACGTTGCAAAAGTAGCCATATTTATAGAATGAAACATTTCTTTACTAAGTAGATTTTTCTTTATTTTGCAATAATGGTAGTAATTAAAATAAATGTTATGAAGAATTTTGTTTGTTGTTTGATGAAAAATAAAAATCTGTTGTTGATAAATATGTATCAATCTATTTTGGTTTCAGTTTTGCTTTTCTGTGGAGCTTGTAGTGAACACGGTGATAAAGTTGAAATGAAAATATCAAACTATGCGTTGATTGACCTACACCTCCATCTTGATGGATCTTTGTCCCCTGAAGCTCTTTGTGAAATGGCTCGTATTAGCAATGTTAATTTGCCTACTACTGATTTGAATGAATTAAGAGCTTTTATGGAATGTCCTGAAGATTGTGAAAGCTTAAATGACTATTTGGAATGTTTTGATTTCCCTCAGCAGGTAATGCAGCACAAGGATGCAATAGAATATGGAGTTTATGATTTGGTTAAAAGATTGGATAAGCAGGGGTTGTTATATGCTGAAATTAGATATGCGCCACAACTTCACCTTGAAAATGGCTTAACTCAAGATGAGGTCGTTCAGGCTTCCATTAGCGGTTTGAACGCAGCTTTGGCTGAATGTGATATGCAGGCACAGCTTATATTATGCTGTATGCGTGGAGATAATAACGATGAATTAAATAAAACTACGGTAGAATTGACAAAAAAATATCTTGGAAGAGGAGTCGCAGCCTGTGATTTAGCAGGTGCTGAAGCTCTCTTTAAAACTGAAAAATACAAATCATTATTTGATTATGCAGCATCATTGGGTGTTCCATATACTATTCACGCTGGAGAGGCAGATGAAGTTTCAAGTATGCAAGATGCTATTTCTTTTGGCACTCATCGTATAGGCCACGGCATTAGAAGCTATAACGATAATCATACACTAACGCTTTTGTATGATAAAAATATTACTCTTGAATTGTGTCCAACAAGCAATTTACAAACGAAAGCTGTTGGCTCGATAAACTCAATGAGTCAGTATCCTATTTGTGAATTTATAAATAGAAATGTAAAGGTTACTGTTAATACAGATAATATGACAGTTTCAAATACGACGCTTTTGAAGGAATTTCAAAAGCTTTTTAAATTTGGAGTTATTAATAGCGAACAAGCGGAAATTATTGTGCGTAATAGTGTTGATGCTGCTTTCCTATCAGATGACCAAAAAAAAGATTTACTTGAAAAATGTCAGAAAATTATGAGAAGATAATATGTCTTACTTGATACAAAATAAAATCGAATTAAAACTCACTTTGTTAAACTATAATTATTTGAAATGAAAAACTGGAAACTGTGCTGTTTTGGCTTTGCCACTATGTTGGCATTATTCTCTTGCCAAAAGCAAAAAGCCCCCCTTACTTATTTCCCATTGGATGATGTGCAATTACTCGATAGCCCATTCAAAAATGCTCAGGAAGTAAATAAAGAATATCTTTTAACACTTAATCCCGATCGCTTGCTTGCTCCTTATCGCAAAGAAGCTGGGTTGCAACCGTTAAAAGAGAGCTATACCAACTGGGAAAACACGGGGTTGGATGGTCACATCGCTGGCCACTACCTCTCTGCCTTGTCGCTTATGTACGCTTCTACTCACGATGAGGCCATAAAGGAACGGCTACAATATATGATAGCGCAGATGAAAGAAGTGCAAGATGCAAATGGTGATGGATATATTGGTGGTGTGCCAGGTGGAAAAGATATTTGGATGGAGATAGCAGCAGGCAATATCAAAGCCGATCCTTTTAGCCTGAATGGACGATGGGTGCCGCTATACAACATTCATAAAGTATATGCTGGTTTGCGCGATGCGTGGTTGTATGCAGGCAGCGAAGAGGCGCGCGATATGCTGATTGCTATGACCGATTGGATGGAAACAATTACAGCCAACCTTTCGGACGAGCAAGTTCAAGATATGTTGCGTAGTGAATATGGTGGTTTGAACGAAACTTTTGCCGATGTAGCAGCCATTACCAACAATCCTAAATACCTCACTTTGGCTGAACGCTTTTCGCATCGTCAGGTGCTCGACCCATTGCTCAATGAAGAAGATAACTTGACAGGAATGCACGCCAACACCCAAATACCCAAAGTGTTGGGCTTTATGCGTGTGGGCGAGGTAGAAAACAACCAAGCGTGGAAAGATGCCAGTCGTTTCTTTTGGGAAACCGTCACTCACAATCGCTCGGTGTGTATTGGCGGTAATAGCGAACACGAACATTTCAATCCGGTAGACAACTTTGATACAATGCTTGCTACCGAGCAAGGACCTGAAACCTGCAACACTTACAATATGCTTCGTTTGACAAAAATGCTATATGCTCAGAATCCCAACAGTGCTTATGCCGATTATTACGAGCGAGCTTTATACAACCACATCCTTTCTACACAACATCCTCAGCTGGGCGGATTGGTTTATTTCACACCGATGCGCCCCGACCATTATCGGGTTTATTCGCAACCCGAAACCAGTATGTGGTGCTGCGTGGGGTCGGGCATCGAAAATCACTCTAAATATGCCGAGATGATTTATGCCAATCAAAACGATGATTTGTTTGTGAATCTTTTCATCCCATCGGTTTTGAACTGGCAAGAGAAAGGTGTGCAACTGGTACAGACCAATCGTTTTCCCCAAGAGAGTGCTACCAGTTTTGAGGTCAATCCCGACAAACCGACTCGTTTTTCTTTAAATATTCGCTATCCTCAATGGAGTAAAAGTATGGAAGTGAAAGTAAACGGAGAACCGCAATTGGCAACTCCAAACGAGAATGGCTATGTGGTGCTAAATAGAAAATGGAATAAGGGCGATAGGGTGGATGTGCAAATGGATATGCAACTTGCTGCCGAAGTATTGCCCGATGAGTCCGATTACTGCGCAGTGCTTTATGGGCCAGTTGTGCTGGCGGCTCGCACAGGTACGCAAGATATGATAGGATTGTTTGCCGATGATAGTCGTGGTGGACACATTGCGCAAGGGGCAAAGACACCTGTCAATGAAATACCAACGGTAGAGAAAGATAAAGCATCACTGCTTGGTAGCATCACACCCGTTGCCGGCAAGCCGCTTCATTTCGTTTTGCCTACATCAGCAGGTGCGGTCGAGTTAGAGCCTTTTTATGGAATCCACGAAAGTCGTTACACTATTTATTGGCCTACTGCTACCAACGGTTCTGTGGTGGATGAATGCGATAAATACACAATAGACTTGGTGAATTGTGGTCAACAACAACCCGAGTCCGACCATTTTGTGCGTTTCGAAGATTCTGAAATTGGATATAGCCAAAACAGCCATTGGAGACAAACGAGCAAGTGGTTCTCTTATGAAATGAGAAACCCCAACAAAGCAGGAGTTTGTCTGATGATTACTTATCTGAACAACGGTGAGACCGGGAGAGCCGATGTGTTTGTTGACAATAATCTTGTAGGTCAAATTGTGGAGAAGAGTGGTGACAAAGGAAAATCTACCATTCTTATTCCACTTGCTACACATACACCCGATAAATTTAGCTTAAAAGTAGTGGCAGAAAATGGTGCAATAACTCCAAAGATAACCCAAGTGAAGGTGTTGTCGAAAATAGTTGAAATAGAGTAAGTTAGTCTTATCTTAAGGCATTATAAAGAGCCTTTTGCAGTCGGTGATGTTTGTTTGTCGACTGCAAAAGGCTTTGTTGGTTAAATAAGCAGTTTTTGTGAAAAACTGTACGTATAGCTCAGGGGGCATTAAGAACACAAATCTCTCAACAGAAATTGTTTGATTTAAAATTGACAAATAGATGTGAATGGTTGTTTGTGTACAATGTGTTCATTATCAACCTATAATATGTTTTTTAGAAACGCTGCATTTATCGTTTGCTGGCAACGCTTTGTTAGCGCGATAGATATACATACTTAGCACGCTGGATATGTATATCCATCGCGCTAAGTATGTATATCTATAAAATGAAGAAACGATTCATTACAAATCTTGTTTCAGTGCGATGTTTGCTAAACTTGAAGAAAGTAGCTATCTTTGTGAGTTATAGTAGTTTTGATGAGTTGAACAAAAAAACAAAGATATGAATATAGGTGATAAAGTGCGATTCTTGAGCGAAGTAGGTGGTGGAATCGTGAAAGGATTTCGAGGAAAAGATTTTGTGTTGGTGGAAGATGCCGATGGTTTTGATATTCCGATGCCGATTCGTGAGTGTGTGGTGATAGAAACCGATGACTACAATATGAAAAAGAAGCCATCGGCTGCGCCAAAAACGCAAGAGCCACCAAAGCCCACCAAGCCCGAAATACCGGCTATCCGTCGTCAGGCCGAAGTGAAAGGGGGCGATGCGCTAAACGTGTATTTGGCGTTTGTGCCCGAAGATGTGAAAATGATAAGTACGACCCCTTTTGAGGCCTATTTGGTGAACGACAGCAACTATTACCTATATTATACTTACCTGAGTGCCGAAGGAAAGGCGTGGAAAGTGCGTTCGCACGGCGTGGTAGAGCCTAATATGAAGTTCTTGCTGGAAGAGTTTGAGAAAAATGTGCTGAATGAGCTGGAACACGTGGCGGTGCAGTTCACGGCTTTCAAGGATGGTAAAACATTTGCTCTGAAACCAGCAGTGAGCGTAGAAATCCGTGTGGACACGGTGAAGTTTTACAAACTACATACATTTCGCGAATCCGATTTCTTTGAAGAACCCGCCTTGATGTACGATATTGTGCGCAATGACGTGCCTGTTCGCCAAGTTTATGTTTCTGCCGAGGAGCTTCAGGACGCTTTGTTGCAAAAACAGAATGCCGATAAACCCAAGGCACAACCCATTGTGAAACGGGGTGGGGGCAATGCCATTCTTGAGGTAGACCTTCATATAGGCGAGCTACTCGACGATACTCGTGGGATGAGTAACTCGGAAATGCTGAACTATCAGCTTGAAAAATTTCGTGAGGTGATGGAGAAATACAAAGCTAAGCGCGAGCAGCGCATTGTGTTTATTCACGGCAAAGGCGATGGTGTGCTTCGCAAGGCGATAGTAGACGAGATGAAACGCAAGTACAGCAATTGCCGCTATCAAGATGCCTCGTTTCAAGAGTATGGCTTTGGTGCTACGATGGTGACTATTAAATAGAAAAAAACGATAGACTACACCTTTATTTATATAAGACGATTTTAAGACACAATATGATATCAGTAGAAAATCTGAAAGTAGAGTTCAATGCCACACCCTTGTTCGAGGATGTCTCGTATGTGATAAACCGAAAAGACCGCATTGCGTTGGTAGGTAAAAATGGTGCAGGAAAATCTACAATGCTCAAAATATTGGCAGGTTTGCAAAATGCTACCTCTGGCAATGTTTCTGTTCCTCGCGAGGTGACCATTGGCTACTTGCCGCAGGTGATGAAGCTTGCCGACAATCGCACGGTGATGCAAGAGGCTGAATTGGCTTTTGAGCACATCTTCGAGATGCAAGCCAACTTGGAGCGAATGAACAATGAATTGTCGGAACGCACCGATTATGAGTCGGACGAATATCACAAGCTGATTGATCGCTTTACCCACGAGAACGACCGCTTCTTGATGATGGGCGGAACTAATTTTCAAGCCGAAATAGAGCGCACGTTGATGGGGCTTGGTTTTAGTAGGGCCGATTTCAATCGCTCTACTTCAGAGTTTTCGGGTGGATGGCGTATGCGCATAGAGTTGGCCAAACTGCTGCTGCGCCAACCCGATGTGTTGCTGCTGGACGAGCCTACCAACCACTTGGATATTGAGAGCATTCAGTGGTTGGAAAACTTTCTTTCAACTCGTGCCAATGCAGTGGTTTTGGTGAGCCACGACCGTGCCTTCCTAAACAATGTCACGACTCGTACCATCGAAATATCGTGCGGGCAGGTATACGATTATCGAGTGCGATACGATGATTTTGTAGAGCTTCGCAAAGAGCGTCGTGAACAGCAGCTTCGCGCTTACGAAAATCAACAGAAACAGATAGAAGAAACAGAAGCTTTTATTGAGCGTTTTCGCTATCAAGCCACCAAGGCCATTCAGGTGCAAAGCCGCATCAAGCAATTGGAAAAGATAAATCGCATCGAGGTGGATGAAGAAGACAACTCATCGTTGCGCTTGAAGTTTGTATGTTCCAGCCGAAGCGGTAGCTACCCTGTGATTTGCGAAGGGGTAGGAAAATCGTATGGCGCACAAACTGTATATAAAGATGTGAACCTGACTATCAACCGAGGCGAGAAGGTGGCGTTTGTAGGTAAAAATGGCGAGGGGAAATCGACCTTGGTAAAATGTATAATGAACGAGATTGCAGACTATACCGGAAAACTAACCATCGGGCACAATGTGCAGATTGGCTATTTTGCACAAAATCAGGCGCAGATGCTTGATGGAGAGCAAACGGTGTTCGACACAATAGACAGGGTAGCGGTGGGCGATATTCGCACCAAAATTCGTGATATACTGGGTGCTTTTATGTTTGGTGGCGAAGCGTCGGACAAAAAAGTGAAGGTGCTTTCGGGCGGAGAACGCACGCGCTTGGCTATGATAAAGCTTCTTCTCGAACCTGTGAATCTGCTGATACTCGATGAGCCTACCAACCACTTGGATATGCGCTCTAAGGATGTGCTGAAAGAAGCGATACGCGATTTTGATGGGACAGTAATAATTGTGAGCCACGACCGTGATTTTTTGGATGGCTTGGCGACTAAAGTGTATGAGTTTGGTGGTGGTGCGGTGAAAGAGCACTTAGGAGGAATCTATGAGTTTCTGCAAAAAAAGAAAATAGAAAGCTTGAACGAACTCTCCACTTCGCCTACCGCCACAGTGAAACAAAAAGATGCGATTGCGCTGCAAGAGGCTGCTTCGGAAAATAAACTGTCGTATGAGGCCCAGAAAGAGCAGAATAAGCGAGTGAAAAAACTTGAAAAACAGGTGGCCGACTGCGAAGGAGGTATTGAGCGAATTGAAACAGAAATAACTGCACTCGAAGAGAAAATGGCAACTCCCGAAGGTGCTGCCGATATGACACTCTACGAACAGCATCAGCAGCTGAAACGGCAACTCGACACGATTGTAGAAGAGTGGGAAAGTGTGTCGCTGGAACTTGAAGAACTAAAATCCTGATGAGATGTCGGGACAAATAGATAATTTATGAGATTAACTAAGTATTTACCAATTCTTGCAATCTGCGCTATGACAACAGGATGCAACACTGGCAAGCATACCAATTCGGGTATCGACTTTGCCAACCTCGACACCACGGCTGTGGCCAGTGCCGATTTCTATCAATATGCCTGCGGAGGCTGGATGAAAAATCATCCTCTTACAGACGAGTACTCACGTTTTGGCTCTTTTGATATGCTTCGAGAGAACAACCGTTTGCAACTTCAAGGACTGATTGAAGAGCTTGCTGCTGCACAACATCCACAAGGTAGTATTGCGCAAAAGGTAGGTGGCTTGTACAACATTGCTATGGATAGCGTGAAACTGAACAGCGAGGGTGTGGCTCCTATCAAAGGCGATTTAGACAAAATTGCAAGTATTCAATCTCCGGCGGATGTGTATGTTGCTATTGCCGAAATGCAGAAAAATGGAATGTTCCCTTATTTCTATGTTTATGTAGGTGCCGACGATATGAACAGCGATATGAATATGGTTCACACCTATCAAGGAGGATTGGGAATGGGTGAACGCGACTTTTATTTGGAAGATGGAGATGAAATAAGGGCAATACGCAAGGCTTATAAAAACCATATTGTGAAGATGTTTGAATTGGCGGGTTACGATAAAACTGCTGCAAACAAAGCAATGGAAGGCATAATGAGAATAGAGATGCGATTGGCCAAGGCCGCACGCTCCAACGTAGACTTGCGCAATCCGAATGCCAACTACAACAAACGCAACGTCGAGCAGCTCAATGAAGAATTTGCTTCTTTCGGCTGGGATAACTTTTTTTCTACGGCAGGCTTTGCCGGATTGCAAGAACTGGATGTTAGCCAACCCGAATTTATGAAAGAGGTTGAGACGATTGTAGGTGAAGTGCCTATGGACGAGCAGATTGCATATTTACAATGGAATGTGATAAATAATGCGGCCGAATATCTAAGTGATGATTTTGTGAATCAGAATTTTGAGTTTTACGGAAAGGCAATGTCGGGCAAGCAAGAATTGCAACCCCGATGGAAACGAGCGGTAAGCTCGGTAGATGGCTCTTTGGGCGAAGCGGTAGGGCAAATGTATGTGGAGAAGTATTTTCCTGCTGAAGCCAAGACGCAAATGCTCGATCTGGTTAGTAACTTGCAAACCTCTTTGGGCGAACGCATTATGAACCTGAGTTGGATGAGCGATGAGACCAAGCAGAAGGCAATGGAGAAGTTAGCTACCTTTCACGTGAAAATAGGCTACCCCGATAAATGGAAAGACTATTCAGAGTTGTTAATCGAGAACGATTCATACTGGAACAATGTGAAGCGTGCCAACCAATGGGGCTATGCTGAAATGCTCAATAAGATAGGTAAGCCCGTTGATAAAGATGAGTGGTTGATGTCTCCACAAACTGTCAATGCTTATTATAACCCCACTACCAACGAAATTTGTTTTCCCGCTGGTATTTTGCAATATCCATTTTTTGATATGAATGCCGATGACGCTTTCAATTATGGAGCTATCGGGGTGGTGATAGGCCACGAAATGACACACGGTTTCGATGATCAAGGTCGCCAGTATGATAAAGATGGCAATTTGAGAGATTGGTGGACAGAAGAGGATGCTAAAAACTTTGAGAAGCGTGCGCAAGTGTTGGTAGATTATTTCGATAAGATAGAAGTGGCACCTGGTGTATTTGCTAATGGACAGTTTACGTTGGGTGAAAATATTGCCGACCACGGTGGCTTGCAAGTTTCCTACCAAGCATTCAAAAACGCTACTGCCAATCGACCACTTGAAGTTGTAGAAGGATATACGCCTGAACAACGCTTTTTCTTGTCTTACGCCAACGTGTGGGCAGGAAACGTTCGCCCCGAAGAGATATTGCGCTTAACGAAAATAGATGAGCATTCTTTGGGTAGATGGCGTGTGAATGGAGCATTGCCACACATTAATGCTTGGAACGAAGCCTTTGATGTAAACTTAGGAGATCCGATGTTTATACCAGAGAATGAAAGAGCATCTATCTGGTGATTGACTGAGAAAATATAGATATTCATAGAAAACGCTGATTCATAAACTTTTGAATCAGCGTTTTTTAATATAAATTCATTAGTTGTTTATACTGTTTAATAGATAAGAAATTACTAACTTTGCGCTGCAAATACTTAATTAAAGTCAATCTATGTCTGAGTTAAAAAAAATAAAGACCGCATTAGTGTCGGTTTACCATAAAGAAGGTTTGGACGAAATTATAACCAAACTTCACGAAGAGGGTGTTGAATTTCTGTCTACGGGTGGTACTCGCCAGTTTATCGAATCGCTTGGCTATCCTTGCAAAGCAGTTGAAGATTTGACTTCTTACCCTTCTATATTAGGTGGAAGAGTGAAAACACTTCACCCCAAAGTATTTGGTGGCATTCTTTGTCGTAGAGATTTGGAGCAGGATATGCAGCAAATCGATAAATATGAAATTCCCGAAATTGATTTAGTGATTGTAGATCTTTATCCATTCGAGGCTACTGTTGCCTCGGGTGCTGATGAGGCTTCTATCATCGAAAAAATAGATATAGGCGGCATCTCTTTGATTCGCGCTGCTGCTAAAAACTTTAATGACGTGGTTATTGTAGCGTCTCAGACTCAATACAAACCATTGTATGATATGCTAATGGAGCACGGAGCGGCTACTACAATCGAAGATCGTCGCTGGATGGCTAAAGAGGCGTTCTCGGTATCTTCACACTACGACTCTGCTATCTTTAATTATTTTGATGCGGAAGAAGGATCGGCTTTCCGTTGTTCGAACAACGATCAAAAAACGTTGCGTTATGGTGAAAATCCACATCAAAAAGGCTATTTCTATGGCGATTTAGATGCGATGTTCGACCAGATTCATGGGAAAGAGATTTCGTACAACAATCTGTTGGATATTAATGCTGCTGTAGAACTAATAGATGAGTTTGACGAAACAACATTCGCTATATTGAAACACAACAATGCTTGTGGACTTGCTTCTCGTCCTACGGTGCTTGAAGCTTGGACTGATGCTTTGGCTGGTGACCCTGTTTCAGCTTTTGGTGGTGTGTTGGTGACAAATGCAGTTATTGATAAAGCTACGGCCGAAGAGATAAACAAGCTTTTCTTTGAAGTAATCATTGCACCCGACTACAATGTGGATGCTTTGGAAGTGTTGGGACAAAAAAAGAATCGCATCATTTTGGTGCGCAAAGACACAAAAACTCCTAAGAAACAATTCCGCTCTTTGCTGAATGGCGTACTGGTTCAAGATCGCGACTTGAATATTGAAACAACCGCCGATTTGCAAATAGCTACCGATAAAGCTCCAACTCCAGAAGAGGTGGAAGATATGTTGTTTGCTAACAAAATTGTGAAGAATAGCAAATCGAATGCGATTGTGTTGGCTAAGAATAAGCAACTATTGGCAAGTGGTGTTGGCCAAACATCGCGCGTAGATGCTTTGAAACAAGCCATAGAGAAAGCGAAGTCTTTTGAATTTGATTTGCACGGTTCGGTTATGGCATCCGATGCTTTCTTCCCATTCCCCGATTGTGTAGAAATAGCAGGAAACGAAGGTGTGACAGCGGTGATTCAACCAGGTGGATCGGTAAAAGACCAACTTACATTTGATTACTGCAATGAACACGGCATTGCTATGGTTACAACGGGTATTCGTCACTTTAAACATTGATAACAAAACAGTATGGGATTATTTTCTTTTACGCAGGAAATAGCGATGGATTTGGGAACAGCCAATACCATCATCATCACCAATGGTAAAATAGTGGTGGATGAACCTTCGGTGGTGGCACTCGATCGCCGCACTGATAAAATGATAGCAGTGGGTGAGAAAGCTAAGCTAATGCACGAAAAAACACACGATAATATACGTACCATTCGTCCGCTACGTGATGGTGTGATTGCCGATTTCTATGCTTGTGAGCAAATGATGCGAGGCTTGATTAAACGTGTTAACACGCGTAGCCATCTCTTTTCTCCATCTTTGCGTATGGTGATTGGTGTACCGTCGGGTAGTACTGAGGTGGAACTGAGAGCCGTGCGCGACTCTGCCGAACACGCAGGTGGTCGTGATGTTTATCTGATTTTTGAGCCAATGGCTGCTGCCATTGGTATTGGCATAGATGTAGAAGCACCCGAAGGAAATATGATTGTAGATATAGGTGGTGGCTCTACCGAGATTGCTGTTATTTCTTTGGGAGGGATTGTTTCTAACAATTCTATTCGTATTGCAGGTGATGACTTGACTGCTGATATTCAGGAGTATATGAGCCGTCAACACAATGTGAAAGTCAGCGAGCGTATGGCCGAACGTATCAAAATAAATGTAGGTGCGGCATTAACAGAACTGGGAGATGATGCTCCTGAAGATTATATTGTTCACGGTCCTAACCGTATTACAGCTCTGCCAATGGAAGTGCCTGTTTGCTATCAGGAAGTGGCGCACTGCCTTGAGAAATCGATAGCTAAAATAGAAACTGCTATTCTAAGTGCATTGGAGAATACACCACCTGAGCTTTATGCAGACATTGTGCAGAATGGTATTTATTTGGCTGGTGGTGGAGCTTTACTCCGCGGGCTTGATAAACGCTTGACAGACAAAATTAATATTCCTTTTCACATAGCAGAAGATCCACTTCACGCTGTGGCTAAGGGTACGGGGGTCGCTCTCAAAAATGTCGATCGTCTCTCTTTCCTGATGCGTTAAAATCTTAAATATAAATAGATGCTCCAATATAGCTTTTATTAAAAGTTGTATTGGTGCATTGATGTTTAATAACAAGATATATAATTGTCTTTATGAGAAATCTTTTAAACTTCCTGATTAAATACAATTATTGGTTTTTGTTTCTATTTTTAGAGATTGTTTGTTTTACACTACTTTTCAGGTTCAATTACTATCATCAGAGTGTTTACTTTACCTCTGCTAACTCTCTTAGCGGAACGGTTTATGAAGTATCGAGTGATATAACCTCTTATTTTCATCTGAAGTCAGTAAATGATGATTTGCTGGATCGCAATACTTTGCTCGAACAACAAATTGCCAGCTTGCAAAGCGTGTTGCAGGATATGAAAATAGATTCTGTCGAAATGCTTAGCCTAAAATCGCTTCGTGGTTCGGAATATTCGCTTTATAAAGCCAATGTAGTGAACAATAGCTTGAGCCACTTAGATAACTACATTACTATTGATAAAGGCTCTTCGGCTGGTATAAAACCAGATATGGGTGTGATTGATAGAAATGGAGTTGTTGGAATCGTTTATAAAACATCCCCTTCTTATTCATTGGTGATTTCTATTCTCAATAGTAAATCCAACCTAAGTTGTAAGATACTTGGCAATGATTATTTTGGTTCATTGAGATGGGAAGGAGAGGATTCTCGCTTTGCTTACTTACACGATTTACCACGACACGCCGAATTTCAATTGGGCGATCAAGTTGTGACAAGTGGCTATTCTACAGTTTTTCCAGAAGGGATTGTGGTAGGAACAGTTGATGATATTTTCGATTCGAGTGATGGATTGTCCTATAATTTAAAAATCAAATTAGCGACAGACTTCGGTAAGCTTTATAATGTACGCATAATAGCACGTGAAAACCAACAAGAACAAAAAGATTTAGAAAAAAATACGATTCAGTGATGATTGCCAATTACGTATATAAGGTGTTATGGTTTATTGGATTGATTCTTCTTCAAGTACTGATTTTGAATCACATTCATATATTAGGCATTGCTACTCCTTTCTTATATATTTATTTCATTTTAAAATTGCCTTCAGGTATTTCTCGAAATGTCTTGATGCTTCTGGCTTTTTTATTGGGCCTGCTAATTGATGTTTTTTCTAATACACCTGGAATGAATGCTGCTGCTACTGTGTTTTTGGCTTTTATACGTCCTGTTTATTTGCGGCTTTTTACTCCACGCGATTTACTTGATAGCATAACACCCTCTTTTAAGGCGATGGGTATATCTTCGTTTACTAAATACGTGGTTGTGGCTACATTTACTCAGCAATTTGCTTTGTTGTCAATCGAATTTTTTTCATTATCTACACTGTGGATGCTTTTGTTTCGCATTGTAGCTTGCTCTATACTCACAATAGCGTGCATAATGGCAGTTGAAGGCATCAGGCGATAATTATGATTAAAGATTATTTTTTAGAGAAACGCAAATATGTGATTGGTGGTGCAGCAATAATTATTGTTGTGGTTTATTTAGTGCGTTTGTTTGTATTGCAAATTTCTACCGATGATTATAAAAAAAATGCAGATAGTAATGCTTTTCTGAATAAGATAAAATACCCATCTCGTGGTGCTATTTACGATCGGAATGGACAATTGTTAGTTTTTAATCAGCCTGCCTACGATATAACAGTTGTGCCGCGTGAAATAGCCGATTTGGATACGCTTGACTTATGTCAGACTTTAAATATAACCAAAGAGCAGTTTCTGAAAATAATGACCGATATGCGTGACCGCCGGCGCAATCCAGGCTACTCTCGATATACAAACCAAATGTTTATGGCACAATTGTCGGCCGAGGAGTGTGGTGTTTTTCAAGAGAAACTGTTCAAGTATCCAGGATTTTATATTCAACGGCGTACAATTCGGCAGTATACTTACAATTCAGCGGCTCACGCTTTAGGAGATATTGGCGAAGTGTCGATGCGTGATATTGAAAATGACGATTACTACATCCGAGGTGACTATATCGGCAAGCAAGGTGTAGAACGTTCTTATGAGAAATACCTTAGAGGTGAGAAAGGGGTTGAAATATTACTTCGTGATGCCCACGGACGTATTCAAGGACACTATATGGATGGCGAATTTGATCGTCCTTCCATACCAGGCAAAAACTTGACATTGAGTTTGGATATTGAACTGCAAATGTTGGGTGAACGACTGATGAAAAATAAAATTGGGAGCATTGTTGCTATCGAGCCCGAAACTGGTGAGATATTGTGCTTGGTATCATCGCCCGATTTTGATCCTCATTTGATGATTGGTCGCCAGCGTGGAAGGAATCACTCTATGTTGGAACGTGACAACCAAAAACCTCTGCTCAATCGTGCGTTGATGGGTGCTTATCCTCCTGGATCAACTTTTAAAACGGCACAAGCTCTTACATTTTTGCAGGAAGACATTATTCAAGAAGATAGCCCTTCTTATCCTTGTTACAACGGATTTGTTTTGGGTGGTTTGCGTGTGGGATGCCATCCACACGGCTCTCCATTGCCATTGGTGCCAGCCATTGCCACTTCGTGCAACGCCTATTTCTGCTGGGGGTTGGTTAAAATGTTTGGTGATAGAAAATATGGGTCGTCACAAAATGCCATTACTGTGTGGAAAGATCACATGGTTTCACAAGGCTTTGGCTATCGTTTGGGAGTTGACTTGCCTGGTGAAAGTCGTGGGTTTATTCCTAATGCGCAGTTTTATGATAAGCCATACAATGGGCGTTGGAGTGGGACAACCGTAATCAGTATCTCTATTGGGCAAGGTGAAATTCTTACTACTCCTCTTCAGATTGCAAATTTGTCGGCAACAATAGCAAATAGAGGACATTTTATAACGCCCCATATCGTAAAGGAAATTCAAGACAATGAACTGGACTCGATTTATCGTGTGCCACGCATACCTACTATTGATAAAGCACATTATGAATCGGTGGTGAAAGGAATGAGAGCTGCTGTAACTGGTGGAACTTGTCGTATGGCTGGATATATATTTCCTGATGGGGACGTTTGTGGTAAGACGGGGACAGCTCAAAATAGTGGACGCGACCATTCTATTTTTATGGGGTTTGCTCCGATGGATAAGCCCAAAATAGCGATAGCGGTTTATGTGGAGAATGGTGGTTTTGGAGCTACTTATGGTGTGCCCATAGGCACAATGATGATGGAACAATATCTAAAAGGGGAGTTATCTCCTGCTAATGCAGCACGAGCTGAAGAGTTTAGTAATAGAGTAATACATTATGGTGACGAGGAGCGATAGTCTTTGGAAAACAGTCGATTGGGTGACTATTTGCATCTACTTGCTGCTGATTGTAGCTGGATGGTTTAGTGTATGTGGTGCAAGTTACGATTACGGCGAACGCGATTTTTTTGATTTTTCCACGCGTGCAGGAAAGCAGTTTATTTGGATAATTTGCTCTTTTGGTTTAGGGTTTGTCTTGATGATGCTCGATGACCGGATGTATGATACATTTGCTTACGTCATCTACATTGGGATGATGATACTGCTCATTGTTACTATATTTATAGCTCCCGATGTAAAAGGTTCCCGTTCTTGGCTTCAGATGGGACCCGTGAGTTTGCAACCAGCAGAATTTGCTAAGTTTGCCACAGCATTGGCGTTGGCCAAGTTTATGAGTTCTTACCTTTTTACCATAACAAAACCAAAGAACTTCCTTATCGCTTTATCGCTGGTGCTTTTGCCTATGTTGCTCATTATTATGCAGCGCGAAACAGGCTCTGCTTTGGTGTATTTGGCTTTTTTCTTGATGTTCTATCGTGAGGGAATGTCTGGTGTAGTTTTATTTTCGGGTATTTGTGCGGTTGTGTTTTTTGTAGTAAGCATTCGCTACGATCAGGTGTTTATTGCCGACACGCCTACTCCCATTGGCGAGTTTGTAGTGCTCTCTCTTATCTTGTTGTTTACGGGAGCGATGACTTGGGTTTATCAAAGAAAAAAAGTCGTGTTACGCAATATTCTTGGCGGTAGTTTTGTGATATTGGCTATTGCTTTCTTGATTTCCGAATTTATCGTTCATTTCAATTTGGTTTGGGTGCAATGGGGCGTGTGTGCTTTGGTAGTATTATATCTTGTTTATTTAAGTCTGGCCGAAAGACAGAAGTCTTATATTTTGATTAGCCTTTTTACCATCGGGTCGATAGGTTTTATGTATTCCAGTGATTATGTATTCGACAACATTTTGGAACGACACCAGCAAACTCGTATTAAAGTGGTGCTTGGTATGGAAGATGACCCTACGGGAGCTGGTTACAATGTAAATCAATCGAAAATAGCCATAGGGTCGGGGGGGCTAACGGGAAAAGGTTTTTTGAATGGTACGCAAACCAAACTGAAATATGTGCCCGAACAAGACACTGATTTCATTTTTTGCACGGTAGGCGAAGAACAAGGCTTTTTTGGTTCTGCTGTTGTGTTACTTCTTTTTTTAGCCTTGATATTACGATTGATAGCAGTAGCCGAACGACAGGTCTCTGCCTTTGGGCGGGTGTATGGTTATTGTGTGTTGAGCGTATTCCTCTTTCACCTTTTTATCAATGTGGGGATGGTGCTTGGGCTGACACCTGTGATTGGAATCCCTTTACCGTTTTTTAGTTATGGTGGCTCTTCTTTATGGGGATTTTCAATTTTGCTTTTTATCTTTCTGCGTATTGATGCAGGCAGAAAAAAACGTTTCTAAGAAGCATTTAATGCTTCGTTATCTTGATACCCACATCGTGAATACCATTTAAAAACTCCTCGTTCATAAGATGATTTATCTTGATGACATAAATCCCTGTGTCTTTTACAAAAACTGGCGATGCTGTATTTTTGGTTTGCAACAAGCAACTCCACCCTTGTTTTGAATGACTTCCATATTCATCAGTCAGTGTAAATAGAAGAGTGTCAGTTTGTTCTATCTCTTTGTTTTTTAAGTTGCTTCTTGTTGCTATCCACAGCTCTTTAAAGGGATATGTGTCACTGCTTCTGAGCTCCGTAGTTATTTGTAGCAATGATAAAGAGTCTCTGACGGGTACTTCAAATAAGAGAGTATCACTCTTACTCCACCCCGTAGCAGGGGTAGATTGGTAAGAGTAATACAATGTATTGTCTTTGCAAGAGACAAGAATAAACAAGATAAAAAGGTAGATACTATGCCTATTCTTTATTTTCATTTCTATCTTTTCGTTCTTTATTAGGTCTTTCGTTATTTCTTGGTCTTTCTGTTCTTTCGCCACGTTGCCCGTTTCTATCGGCATTTCCATTTCTTTGTTGGGGACGGTTGTTGTTCCCTCTGCGTTCGGTTCGTTCACCTTGCTGTGGTTGCTGCTGGCGTTGCTGACGCTGTTGTTGTTCGCTATCTCCACGTCTGGATTGCTGCTGTTGTGGCTGGTTTGGTCTATTGCTGTTTTCCGGACGACCACCTTGCGGTCTTTCTTGCCCAGTGGTAGGACGACTGTTATTGCTGCGTTTCTTTTTCTTATTTCTGTTTGCACCACTTTCACCGCTATTGTTACCACCTCTTTGTTTGCGTTTCTCACGGTCAAAACGTGTTAAACTCTCCTGTTCTACCAAGTCCACTGGTTTTTTCGATTCAGCTTTTAGTTCTTCTGGTGCAAGCGTGTCTGGTTTGATACCGCGTTTGTTCAACCCGATAATTTCGAATGCACGT
Organism: uncultured Bacteroides sp.; assembly: GCA_947074275.1. Classification (GTDB taxonomy): domain Bacteria; phylum Bacteroidota; class Bacteroidia; order Bacteroidales; family Bacteroidaceae; genus Bacteroides. The sequence continues at coordinate 6,135 of CAMTPA010000034.1, read as the reverse complement.
TTGCCGCTGATGGTTACTAAGTTTGCCGCAAAAGATTTGTCGGTAGAGTAGGTGATTTGATTGTTGAGAATATCAGCTTTGAAGAAATAGAATGTCCCATCTTTTATCTCCAGTGCAATCTCTTTAGAAGGTAGCCTTTTTTGTGCCTCCACGTAGCAATCTACTTCGTAGTTCAGACAGCATTTCAGCTTGGCGCATTGTCCGGCAAGCTTTTGCGGATTGAGTGAAATATCTTGAAAACGTGCCGCACTGGTCGATACCGATATAAAACTGGTCATCCACGTAGCACAACATAGCTCTCTGCCGCAGGGGCCAATACCGCCGATGCGTCCAGCCTCTTGACGTGCGCCAATCTGTTTCATTTCGATACGTACTCTAAATGCCTCTGCCAAAACTTTTATCAATTGGCGAAAATCCACACGCTCATCTGCTATGTAATAGAATATTGCTTTGTTACCATCGCCTTGATATTCCACGTCGCCAATCTTCATATTCAAATTTAAGCTCGATGCTATTTGGCGCGAACGTATCATTGTGGCGTGCTCTTTGGCTTTGGCTTCATCAAACTTCTCCATATCTACAGGCTTGGCTTTTCGGTAGACACGCTTTATTTCAGCGTCGGGCTTGATATTGGCTTTTTTCATTTGCAGTGGAACCAATCTTCCAGTAAGTGTCACCACACCTATATCGTGTCCGGGAGTTGATTCAACAGCTACAATGTCGCCTTTTTCAAGCTTTATTTTGTTGCTGTTTTTAAAATATCCTTTGCGGGTGTTTTTAAACTGCACTTCCACCATATCGCACTCTTCGGCATTGCCTGGAATATCGGCAAGCCAATCATAGGTGTTCAGTTTTTTATCTTGTCGGGAGCATCCTTTGCAGCACAAACCGCCACTCCCATTATGTAATTTAAAGTCCATATAATATATATAATTGTGTTATTGCTTCAATAGTACGATCATTTTCAGGCTGAAATCGAAAAATACCATTTTAGCGTTTACGTTCTGTTCAATATGTAGTTGGGCTTCGGTCAGTTCGTCCATAATTCCCATCACATTTCGTTCGTTCACAAAAGGGGCAAATCGGGTGGCAAAGTGGTTCTCATCATTGGTCATATAGTTTAGCTCCTTGCGGTGAAAATTGTGTATAAAGTTCTCCCGTATTAGCCGTTGACAATACAAAAGCAGATTCTTTTGACGCTCACGCCCCAATGAGGCTACTTGGTCGCTCCAAAGCTTCATCTCTCTAATTTTGCGTTGATACGAAAGACGCATCAAGTTCACAAACAACTCAAAGAATAGCTGTGTCTCTTCATTTAAGTGAATTGTCTCCAATGCCTTCACAAAGTTTCCGTTTGATAAATGAGCTATTGTTTCGCTATTGGCTTGCGATACACCATATTTCTTTTCGAGTGCTTCGGCTATGCTCTGCTCACTAATGGGACGGAGGTTGATGCGTTGCGTGCGGCTCAAAATGGTTTGCAAAATCAGGTCGGGAGTTTCAGATACCAATAGTAAAACCGTTTTTGCAGGTGGCTCTTCCAGCAGTTTCAATAGTTTGTTGGCGCAAGTCGGGTTCATCTTTTCGGCAAGCCACACGATGGCTATTTTATATTCTCCCTCCAGCGATTTCAAGCTGAGTTTTTTGATAAGTTCATCACTCTCTTTACCATAGATAATAGGTTGCTGATTTTCGGCACCAAGCTCTTTAAGCCACAGGTTGAGGTTGAAATAAGCATTGCCCGATGCCAGTTTGCGCCACTCTTTTATGTAGTCGTCGCTCAATTTGCTTTTTACGGTGGGAAACACGAAGTGGACATCGGGATGAACCAGTTTGTCGAACTTCACGCACGACGGACACACACCGCAAGCATCAGTCTCCTGTCTGTTGGTGCAATTCAGATAGCGTGCATAGGCTATTGCCATAGGCAATGTGCCTACACCCTCGCCGCCGCATATCAGTTTTGCGTGTGCGACGCGGTTGCCGTTAGCCTCTTTCACCAACCACTTTTTCGTTTCTTCTTGCCCAACTATATCTTTAAAAAACACGTTTTCCCTCCTCCGTTTTAATAAATCGTTTTGGCCACTTCACGGATGCTATCTACTGCTCCTATCGAATAGAAGTGAATGCTGGGCACACCGTGCGCCATCAATTCGCGGCATTGGTCGATGCACCATTCCACACCTACTTGTTGCACTGCCGCATCGTTGTCGCAGTTCAGCACAGCTTGGGTCAGGTCGTCGGGCAAGTCCACTTTAAATGTTTTCGGTATCATGCTCAGTTGCGAAGCACGTTTAAATGGTTTGATACCTGGTATGATGGGAATATTTATTCCTGCTTGTTTCACTTTGTCTACAAACTCAAAATATTTTTGGTTATCGTAGAACAGTTGAGTCACAGCATATTCGGCGCCAGCTTCCACCTTCTTCTTTAGCCAATAAATATCTTGGTCCATATTGGGCGACTCTTCGTGTTTTTCGGGGTAGCAAGCCACGCCATACGAGAATGGAGTGTTGGTCACCTTCATTTCAGACCCATCTACAAAAATGCCCTTATTGAAATTGTTTATCTGCTCTTGCAGCTCAATGGCGTGTACGTAGCCATTCTCTTCGGCGGTGAACGATGATTCGTGTTTGGCCTTGTCGCCTCTTAGCACCAGCAAATCGGTAATACCAAGAAACTGCAAATCGAGCAATACATATTCCGTCTCCTCACGGGTGAATCCGCTGCATAAGATATGTGGCACGGTGGTGATGTTGTATCTGTTTTGAATAGCTGCTGCCACAGCCACCGTTCCAGGGCGGCGGCGCAGACGGTTACGTTGAAACATTCCATCACCTAAATCCTTGTATACATATTCGCTTCGGTGCGTGGTGATGTTGATGTATTTAGGATCGAACTCTTTCAAAGCCTCTATGTCTTTGCACAATTTCTCAATTCCAGTGCCTTTGAGCGGCGGTAATATTTCGAACGAAAAAGCGGTTTGCTCATTCTTTTGTATCAGGTCTGTTACTCTCATCTCTATAATGATAAATATTCTTCTATTGGGAGTTATACGTATAAATATACGTATGCTACAAAAATACGAAAAAAAGTAATAGGTAGCAGTTGTTTCTATCTATAATAAATAAAGAGGGGAGTGAGTGTGTCTTTTAATTGATAATCAAACCCTACACAACCTATATATAATTATCGTAAAACACCTTGATATATGCAAGAGTTTTGCCAGTAAGTTGGCTGATGAGAAAGGAATTGACAATCGCAAAGATGTTATTTCTGATTTAGAAGTTATAGCTCTTAGTGTGATTTCGGAGACTCTTGGTATTGATAGCGAGAGTTTCCGAAGTCACATCTTTATATAGAGACTCTTTCGGTTGCTATTTCTTTAAAGGAATTTCGTAAGTGTCATACATCACAGCTCGACCGCCGAAACCTTCTTTTTGGAAAATAAGTCCTTCGTTGAGCATACGGCCACCTTCTTCTACCGAAGTACCAAGATCGAAATAGGCTTTGCCAGCATAATGTGTATGGATCAAATAGTCGAAAAGTAAATCCACCGCACCACAACTGCGTCCTTCGCTTGTGGAGGCGATGTATTGCACGTGCGCCACTTGTTTGGTTTCGTATATTACACAGCCGGCTATTGCTTCTTTGTCGGTGTTTTGGGCCATAAATAGATGAATGTTGTATGGAAACGAGTTGTGCAGGCGATTCATCTCATTGACTGTGTGTACTGGAGACGCATTGTATTTCTCTTGAAGCGTTTCTGATAACATTTTCCAGAAAACAGCAAACTCGTTGTTTTGTGTCAAAACAATCATCGCTTTCAATGCTCGTTTCGCTTTTCGCTTGCGTAGCGTCTGAAATGGTAAGGTGTGTTGTTGGTCCACAACAGAAGCAATCTTGCGTTCTGTTAACACGGCATTGACTCTGAACAAGGCATACAAATCTTCTTCTGAGGGACAACGATGATAAATATGGGGAATAGGGCGATACACAATGGTGTTGATCTGTGCCAATGAACGAACATAATCAATAAGTAGCTGGAACAGTTCGAGTGTTATTTCGGCTGTTGTATCATTGGATAATATCATACCGCCATACGTCAATCCGTTGTGGCTGCAAAACCGATCGTTTTGAATATGAGCCGGAAGCAATGCAATGATTTTTGATTCTTGAAAAAAAATCAAGGAGTGGTCTTCAAATCGATCGGCGTGGTATTCCATATAAGCACGCTCTAATAAGAATGTTCCGTTTTTTGAAGTACGCACAAAAGCGTTCCATCTATCGCAAAACGATGCGGTATAGCGCACAAGGGTTAAAGAATGGGATGAAATGCTCATTTTCTTTGTTGATGGATAAAATCTTGAAACTCTTCGTATGTATTAAGGTAGGTTTCTGGTTTATATAATTGCGAGGAAAAAACAACAACGATGGCATCTGCCGAAAAGTTATACAATTCATTCCAAGTACCCGGAGGTAACAGTACGCCTTCTGTGTTTTTGTTTAGATGAACCGTACGTTTTCCATTGATGTCTTCTAAATTCACATCTACACTACCATTTATCGCTATCAAAAACTGTGTGGAGGTGCGATTGGCGTGTTTTCCGCGACTTTCACCCAATTGCACATTGTGAATCCAATAAACACGCGCTATATCAAATGGCACATCTACTCCACCTTCCACAAGTGTCAGACTGCCTCTTTTGTCGGTAAATGTTTTTAAGCTCTTCATAGTATATATGTTAACGCTAAATTAGAGGGTTTATTATTATTGATATTATATGTCGCAAATTTAATGATTTAAACCTTTGAACTTACTTATCTGTTATGATAAATAAAAAACAATATGGATACGTTTACACATTTTCTTAATCTATTGGCCACCATAATAAGTGTAGCGAGCTTGCTGATAGTGACTTATGGAGCACTTATCGCCATTGTTCAGTTTCTGATAAATGAGGTGAAGCGTTTTACGGGAGGATACAACACAACCAACATTCGTAAGCTTCGCTCGGTGTTTGGAACTTATTTATTGCTTGGGCTCGAATTTCTGATTGCTTCTGATATTTTGAAAACTGTGCTCGAACCTACAATGACCGAATTAATCATTTTGGGAGGTATCGTAGTGGTTAGAACAGTTCTTTCGGTGTTTCTCAACAAAGAAATCAAGCAATTGGAGAGCGAAACCAATGAATGTGAAAGTAGGGGCGATGATATGAAGAATAAAGTTTGATGAAAAAATTAAATCTTATGGGATGTTTAGGCTTGTTAAATAAAAACACTTGATACAATTCGTTTGGTGATATATCATTATTTTTGTAACCTGAAAATAAGTGAAATATAAAACCTAACTAAATGAGAAGATTTTTATTATTAACAGCCTTGCTTCTTTCTATTGTTTCTTTGGTGGTTTCAGCGCAAGATGCACACGAAATGGAAAATATGCGCGTATCGGTATCGGCCACTGCCTATAAAAGCTCGCGCTTTATAGAAAAGGGTACAAGCAAAGGCAAAGAGTATATCGAAGGTAGAAGTTCGGCTTATAACAAAAAAGGTGAAGCTGCAAATTTCAAAGCACTGGCTCCTTATGCCGAGTATTCGTTATCGAGTAAAATGTCGGGTGGTACTTACGAGGTAACGGTATATTATACTTTAGATAAAAAGAATGCTCCCGATGATCCACAAATTATTTTGGGTATGGACTTGCTCGATACACAAGATGTGACTATCAAGAATAAATTGATTAATACTGTAAAGGCCGATTTTAAAGTAAAAGCATTACGTGGTAAAAATCACATCCTAAAAGTATGGCTTCCCTCGGAAGGGGTTCAAATTAATAAATTTGAAATCAGAAGAAAATTGATAAGCAAATAAAGTATTGTGAGATAAGAGTATCACTGTTAAATAAAAAACCGTCGAATTGCGGGGTTTATACCTTGCGATTTGACGGTTTCTTTTTATTTATGAGTTTATGTAGAATCGGGTCATTTTAAAACTTTTTTCTACTTATCAAACAAAAAAAATGTGTTTATTTTGGATAAATCGATAAAATTTATGAATATTGCACAGCTTTTTAATGAAATGAGACCGTTGCAAAACCATTCAACTCTAAAATTATTCATCTTTTGTACG
>CAMTPA010000033.1 GCA_947074275.1 uncultured Bacteroides sp. | reverse complement strand
TCGAATCTGCTGAACAAGTACACATTCCTATCATGAACTTGACTGCTCCTAAAGCGTTGAACAACGTGTCTGAAGGTATCCTTGACCCACGTGATACTTATGCTAACGTTTCTGAATGGGAAGAAAAAGCAACTAAACTTGCTGGTATGTACATCAAAAACTTTGAGCAATACTGCGATAATGATGCTGCTAAAGCATTGATCGCTTCTGGTCCTCAATTGTAATTGATACCCATAGCATAGATAGATATAATTCAAAAGAAAGCGGCTTGCCATTACTGGTAAGCCGCTTTTATTTTTATCAATCAGCAGTCACTAAAGTGTAGTTGATGTCGGCAAGCACACCTTGTATTAGGTCTTCATAATTATTAGTTGGAGTTTCGGCAGGTTCTTGAAATAGAAAAGAGAGAGGCGAGTCTGTTTTATCACTTTTTTTACCGCCATTACTTTCTACACAAAAATAAGCTACCCCACATTGAGAGTTGCCATCATCGGACACAAGCACCAATCCTTTTTTAAAAAAAACAATTACACCATCGGCGAGCGTTACAAATATGATACACTTTTTATCTTTGCATTGCTTCACTTGATTTGACAATTGCAAACAAGTCAGTTCATTGTCGGCACCTCGCACATAAACCGCCCCTTCTTGCAACCCTAACTGAATAGCATCTTTGACATTGACAGCCTCTGCAAAATGATACGTCCCGTATTTATCTTGATTGTACCTACTACAACTGTGATAAACAAACACAAAATCACTCTCGGCCGGCTTAGCCGCAAAAGCACTGTTTGCCATAGAAAAAAGTATTGACATAAGCAAACACCATAAATACAAAACCTGTTTATTCATCGTTTTATAAATTTAGACTTTAAATAATAAATCAAGCAACATTGTTATTCAATAATATACAACACCACCACATCCAAAAAAGTTGTCACCTGTTTTATTTTTTTCAAACAAAGCAAACATATACATTAGTCCAAACAAATATACTATCGTAATAGTTAGTTATATTCGAAGTATAAACCAATGCGCTACACGTAATTAAAGGATATACATCGACCCTAAATGAATGTTTTTTTATAAGTTTGCAAATACTAACCTTCGAGACAATGACAAACGAAAAGAAAAAACGCTTTCCTCTTTATATACAGATACTCATCGGGATGGCGATAGGTATTATTGGAGGAATCGTAGCAGTAAAAACTGGGAATGCTCCATTTATCAAAGATTGGATTCAACCGTGGGGACAATTGTTCATTCGGCTGTTGCAACTTATTGCCATTCCGTTGGTGTTTATTTCGTTAGTCAAAGGAGTAGCGGGATTGAAAGACATTAGCAAATTCTCTCGGTTGGGAGGTAAAACCATACTTATTTACTTATGCACCACAGTTGTAGCAGTAGCATTGGGTATGTCGATGGGACTTTTAGTAAAACCGGGCAATTTAGTAGAGCGAGAACAAGTGCTGCATCTGCAAGAGAACTACCAAAGCGTGGTAGAACAAAAGCAAGAAGAAGCTACCGAGACACAACAGAAGGGACCTCTCCATTTTCTTAACGATTTCGTACCAAATAACATTATCCAAGCAGCAGGCGACAATTCTCGTATCCTGCAAGTAGTGTTCTTCGCCCTGTTTTTTGGAGTTGCCGCACTCGCCTTGCCCTCACAAACCGTAGACCCTGTGCTGAAAATATTTGATGGGTTGAATGAAATCATCCTACAAATGGTAGAATATGTCATTAATGTCGCACCAATAGGAGTAGCAGCATTGATGGCTGCTTTGATTGCCGACTTTGGAGGGAATGCCAGTATTTTCAGTGCGTTGGGAGTATATGCTCTCACAGTGATAGCAGCATTATTTATTTTACTTATCGGATTCTACCCGTTGCTGATTAAGCTTTTCACCAATATACCAGCACGAAAATTTATTCGTTGTATGTATCCTGTACAGCTTTTCGGATTCACCACCAGCAGCAGTGCGGCCACATTGCCCGTGACCCTCGAAACAGCCGAACGCCAACTGGGTATATCTACCGAAGTCAGCTCTTTTGTTTTGCCCATTGGTGTTACCATCAACATGGATGGAACCTCTTGTTATCAAACAGTGGCTATTCTTTTCATCGCACAAGTGCTGGGTGTAGAATTAAGCATTGCCGATTTTTTTATTATTATCGGGATGACCGTATTGTCGTCAATCGGCACACCAGCTGTGCCAGGTGGTAGTTTCGTTATTCTCACAATGGTGCTTGGCAGTGTGGGCATCCCCGCCGAGGGTTTGGCATTAATACTGGGCATCGACCGTCCACTCGATATGTTGCGCACATCGGTCAATGTGACTGGCGATGCTACCGTGGCCGCAATTGTTGATAAAAGCAACACCGACAACAGATAAAATCCAATTGATTATTATCTACCTATTAGCCACATAGACATTTTTTGAAGTGTGTAAAACAAGAAATTAGTTTATATTTTTGACAGAACAGGTTATTTGTAATATATTTGTATCCTATAACAAACACCTATATTATTATGCGCTTAGGCAAAATCCTTATATTACTTTTTCTTATTACATTGATAGGGCACTCTTGCGACACGAACCAAGAGTCCGATACAGGCAGCTTGCCACAATATGCCGATGTAGCAATTCGTATCGAACCATCAATAGAGCAAAGCGAAATGCCAATAGACACAAGAGCAGCTCAAACCAATGGCATCTACGCCCTCAACATCAAATGGCGAGGCAAAACATTGACTAATTTTCAGCCATACGCTTCGGGGCTATTTACAGATGTCAGCCAAATCAAAATCAGGTTAATCACGGGCTATGAGTATATCTTCGATTGTACTTTCTTAGACTACAATGACCTACCACACTCCATGGAGCGCAACGACTCAACCTTTTATGGCAAACCATTTGCTATATCGGGTGGAGAGTATGCGTGCGTCACCAACAAACTGTTGGTCTCCACACCTCCTTATAGCAATAAGTCACCTTATTATGAGTATATATATAAAGGTACAACGCAGCTTGATGAAAACAGGATTTTAGACCGTCCATCATTGCGTCGCTATTATGGGCAGAGTAAAATAGATCTACGCAACAGCATTGCAAGCAGCCACTCTATTTCAATCGACCTGATGCGAGCATATTATCAGTTGCAGTTTCGAGCTGAAGACATAGCTATAAACGACACGATAGCGGTGACCATAGAAGGCACAAGGAGATTTACACTGGTAGGTACAGGACAGGAAAACTCTATGATAGAATCTGATTTAAGATTGATGTCGATGTGGCAAATAGATAATAGCGGAGCAATCAGAAGTGATGAAAGTGTCACCGTAACAGCTCAATATTACTCGCAACAAACAAAGAGGTGGACTTCACTTTTCCAAACCAATCCCACCATCAGCTTAAAGCGAAACAAAATCAACAAGATTTCATTAATCAACATCTTAATCCCCAACAGCGACACCAATATCACTACCTCCGAAGGAGAAATGAACGGATTGCCCACAGACGAAGAGAACCAAACAATTTAAAGAATCAACAGTAAAAACATAAACTATATCAAATTATGAGACAACTCAAAGCCTTGTGCCTATTGGCTATATTCACCCTATTGACATCGTGTATCAAAAATTTAGATTATTCGCAAAATGCCAACCCCGAAAAGGCAGGCTACACCGAAACTGCCTTTTTGTTCGATGGAGAGTGTATCAGCACAAGTGAAAAACCCCTTACTCGTGTCAACGACAATCTTATAGAGGGTGTATATGGTATCGCCATATCTCAATGGATTGTAGAGGGAGATAAAAAATACACCAAGCCTTATGCATACGGTATTTTCGATAACCTGAGCGTTGACAACTTGAAAATCAATCTGCTCAATGGTTACGATTATCGTGTGTCGTGTACAATGATACCCGATGCACAAAACGTGGTAGAAAAAAAAGGTGAAGGCTACGGTAGACCATTTACACTGGACAGAAACGCTGAAACGGGCGGAACGATAACCAATAAATTCTTATTGGCAGATCAATGGGATGGAACTCAAGTATTTTTATACGAGCTTGAAAACAGTAAAGTGAATGTAATAGGCGATAGCGAGGTAAGAAGTCGTCCTCAGGTAGAGCGTTATCACGGACTGATTGAAACATTGACACCAGGTGCAACCAATGTGGTGATTGAATTATATCGCCGCTACTGCAAGGTGAAATTTACAGCAAACGGACTTCACAAAAACAACCGCCTTGAGGTTCAGATGGATGATTCGCCTTATTGGAAATTATCGGATGTGGCGAATGAGACAGAATCACTACCCTTATCGTTCAAAAACTTGACTACTGTAATTAAAGAGGGAACAATCAACACCGAATCACCTACATTTGAGGTAGTATTGTTTAAAGACGGAGCAACAGCAGGTGTACCGATTATGAAATACAACCGCAGTTTCAAACGCAATTACGAAACAACCATCATCATCTCAGACATTGACAACTTTGGCGAGGAGGCTGGCGTTACCATTACCATTGCAGACGAGAAGGAGTTGGCAACAGAAGCCGACATTGATCTTCCGTGGCAAGGTGGCCAGATTCAATAAACCAGTTAACGGCCGAAAAAGGTAAAAACAATACAGCCCGATAGCGATTGCTATCGGGCTGTATTGTTTTTATCATATATAATATCGTAAGCTACTTACGAATTCTTATTAGCACGTTTACGTTCGTTTTCGTCCAAGATAATTTTACGTAGACGCATTGTTTTTGGAGTAACCTCTACGTATTCATCTTCTTTGATATATTCCAACGCCTCTTCGAGTGAGAATTGGATTGGTGGAATCAAACGAGCTTTATCATCGGCACCCGACGCACGCATATTAGTCAGCTTCTTCGATTTGGTTACGTTAATCACCAAGTCGTTGTCGTGAGAGTGCTCACCTACTACCTGTCCTGCATAAACCTCGTCTTGTGGGAAGATGAAGAACTTACCGCGATCTTGGAGCTTGTCGATAGCATAAGCGAAAGCAGTACCTGCCTCCATCGCCATCATCGAGCCATTTGTGCGACGCTCAATTTCGCCTTTGTAAGGTTGGTATTCTTTGAAGCGATGTGCCATAATAGCCTCACCTGCCGATGCTGTCAATACATTGGTGCGCAGACCGATGATACCACGCGATGGGATTGCAAACTCAAGGTTCACACGCTCGCCATTGCTTTCCATCATCATCATTTCACCTTTGCGACGAGTCACCATATCAATAATCTTGCTCGAAAACTCTTCGGGCACGTTTACAGTCAGCTCCTCAATAGGTTCATGTCTCACACCATCAATTTCTTTGTAGATTACCTGTGGTTGACCCACCTGAAGCTCATAACCTTCGCGACGCATCGTTTCAATCAATACCGAAAGATGGAGTACACCACGTCCCGACACAATCCATTTGCCATCCTCTTCACTCTTCACTACACGAAGTGCTAAGTTCTTATCAAGTTCCTTTTCAAGACGGTCGTGTATATGGCGTGAAGTCACAAACTTACCATCCTTACCAAAGAAAGGAGAGTCGTTGATAGAGAAAAGCATACTCATTGTAGGCTCGTCGATAGAGATCGGTTTCAATGGTTCGGGATTTTCGAAATCGCAAACCGTGTCGCCAATCTCAAAATTTTCGATACCAACCAATGCGCAAATATCACCCGAAGAAACCTCGGTAGTCTTCACACGTCCCAAACCTTCAAACACGTGTACCTCTTTCACCTTCGATTTAGTAATAGTGCCATCGCGTTTAGCAAGCGACACGTTCATACCCTCTTTGATGGTTCCACGATGTACACGTCCTACGGCGATACGACCTGTATATGATGAGTAGTCGAGCGAAGTGACCAACATCTGTGGTGTTCCTTCGAGCATTTCGGGTGCAGGAATGTTTTCGATGATGCAATCCAACAATGGCGTGATGGTATCGGTAGGATTTTGCCAGTCGGTGCTCATCCAGCCATTTTTGGCCGAACCGTAAATGGTTGGAAAATCAAGCTGCTCTTCGGTAGCATCGAGCGAGAACATCAAGTCGAACACCATTTCGTGTACCTCGTCGGGACGACAGTTGGGTTTGTCTACCTTATTGACTACCACGATGGGCTTCAAACCAATTTCCAATGCCTTTTGCAACACGAAACGAGTTTGTGGCATCGGCCCTTCAAAGGCATCTACCAACAAAATTACTCCATCGGCCATATTCAACACACGTTCTACTTCGCCACCAAAGTCGCTGTGACCCGGAGTGTCGATGATGTTGATTTTTGTACCATTATAATTGATGGATACGTTTTTTGATAGAATGGTGATACCGCGTTCGCGCTCTAAGTCGTTGTTATCCAATATCAACTCGCCGCTTGTTTGATTGTCGCGGAACAAATGTCCAGCCAACAACATCTTGTCAACCAGCGTAGTTTTCCCATGGTCGACATGGGCAATAATTGCAATGTTTCTAATATTTTGCATACAATACCTATTAATTGGGCGCAAAGGTACGAAATAAAGAAAGAAAAAAATCATATAGAATGAAAATATTTCTTGCAAATCATTGTGTGATACGTAGATAATATCTATCTTTGCAGCCTCAATAAGAGAATTTATACATTTTTAAAACCAAATCTTATGTATTTAGAAGCTGCTAAAAAGCAAGAAATCTTTGAAAAGTACGGAAAGTCTAACACTGATACTGGATCATCTGAGTCGCAGATAGCATTGTTTTCATACCGTATTTCTCACCTGACTGAGCACATGAAGCTCAACAGAAAAGATTATAGTACAGAAAGAGCTTTGACAACATTGGTAGCAAAACGTCGTCGTTTGTTGAACTACCTTAAAAACAACGATATCGAAAGATACCGTGCGATTGTTAAAACTCTTGGATTGCGTCGCTAATCCGAGCAAACATTTAAAAAGAGCCGCCCTTCGTCAAGAAGATGCGGCTCTTTTTTTTTGATAATCTTTCTATTATTCATACATTTGCTGGATATACATACCTACCGCGCTGAGTGTGCATATCTACCGCGCTGGATATACATATCTACCATGCTGGATATGCACACTTAGCACGATAGATGTGAAGCCTCAACAATACTAAAAAACAACAAATTGATAATCAAACAAATACAATTATGAAAAGAACAATACCCAACGAAATAGCTAAAAAGATTTTTTTTGTCATCATCCCCCTATTGATTTCGGCCGTTTTCGCATCGTGCTACAATGAAGACGATGACATACCCCTTATCATAGAACCTGATTTATGGAACGTTCAGCTCACCATTACCGAAAACAAAAAAAGCGATTCGGGAATAACCGTATATACCGAAACATACAATTACTCTCATTTTGTAGCGTTGGCCTCGTGCAACACACAGCAATCAATCGGGACATTGAATATGTCAAACAATTATGAGACAATGACCGACCAAGCGAGAACTGCCCGTACCTATACCGATGAAATAGGAAACGAATGGATATATACCCTATCTGCCAGCAACTATTTTGCTACCCACGCCATCTATCGTAGCGGCGAGCAAGAGCGCACCTACGATTTCACCTACACAAACAACGACCAGCTAAGCACCATCACCGAGCATATCGACGGCATACAGTTTTCGCACATAAAATTCAACTACATAGACAGTCAAAACGCCACAATGACCATCGGGATGCACGGAAACACAGAGGTTGCCCACATCACTTATATAAAAGAGCCGCAATGGATTGTGTTCCCCAACTATTTCTTGATAGAGCAATACCCCCTCAACCTGCACCGAGTAGCCTTCTACGATGGAGTGCTCGGCATCAACTACCATATCATCGGCAGCATACAATACGAAGGATCGGATGAAATCACCACGTTTGCCTACAATGACAACCTGACAGAAACAACCATTGTACCTCAATATTGCGAGCAGACCATCACAGGAAACGGCTATTCGGACACACGCAGGGTAAACTACACCCTCGCCCCACTCTACACTAAGTGATAATTTTAGCATAACCCACCTTATTATGTTCTATTTTATAGGCAAAATTGCACGAATCATAAAGATTTTCTTATTTTTGCAAGCAATGAAATATAATTTGTAACAACATTGCACTTAAAATCTAACCAATTATGGATACAAGCAAGATTGTAGGCGAGAAAATCAAAACACTTCGTCAAGAAAAAGAAATTTCGATTGAGGCATTGGCCGAACGCTCAGGACTGGCTATCGAACAGATAGAACGAATCGAAAACAACATAGATTTGCCTTCGTTGGCACCACTTATCAAAATAGCTCGTGCATTGGGCGTGCGTTTGGGAACTTTCCTTGACGACCAAGACGAGACAGGGCCAGTGGTTTGCCGCAAAAAAGAGGCTACCGACACCATCAGCTTTTCGAACAACGCCATTCACTCGCGTCGACATATGGAATATCATTCCCTATCGAAATCGAAAGCTGACAGACATATGGAGCCTTTCATTATCGACGTGCAACCCACCGAAGAGGCAAGCGATTTTGTACTTTCGTCTCACGAAGGTGAAGAGTTTATTATGGTGCTCGAAGGAGTGATGGAAATCAGCTATGGCAAGCACACTTACCTTCTCGAAGAGGGTGATAGCATTTACTACGATTCGATAGTGCCTCATCACGTTCACGCTTACGAAGGAAAAGCCGCCAAAATATTGGCTGTAATATATACACCCGTTTAAAAACACATCAATCCGATACAATTCAAATGCAATTATACAACAGGACGCTCGGCCAATGGCTTGAGCACTGGGCAGAACACACGCCCGACAAAGAATACATAGTCTATTCTGATAGAAATTTGCGTTTTAGCTGGAAGCAATTTAACCAGCGAGTAGATGATATGGCCAAAGGTCTCATCTCGATTGGTGTAAAAAAAGATACACACGTGGGCATTTGGGCTGCCAATGTACCCGACTGGCTTACATTGCTCTATGCTTGTGCCAAAATCGGTGCAGTATATGTGACGGTAAACACCAACTACAAACAGGCTGAGCTTGAGTATCTGGTAGAAAACTCGGATATGCACACGCTTTGCATCGTGAATGGTGAAAAAGACAGCGATTTTGTGCAAATGACCTACGAGATGCTGCCCGAACTAAAGACTTGCCAACGTGGTCACTTGAAGAGTGAGCGTTTTCCGTTTATGAAAAACGTGATTTATGTAGGGCAAGAAAAGCATAGGGGAATGTACAACACCGCCGAAGTACTGCTGCTTGGGAAAAGCGTAGAAAATGACAAACTGGAAGAGCTGAAAAACCAAGTAGATTGTCACGACGTGGTGAATATGCAATATACATCGGGCACTACCGGTTTTCCCAAAGGAGTAATGCTAAGCCATCACAACATAGCCAACAACGGGTTCCTCACAGGCGAACACATGAAGTTCACTGCCGACGACAAACTTTGCTGTTGCGTTCCGTTGTTCCATTGCTTTGGTGTGGTGCTTGCCACGATGAACTGCCTCACACACGGTTGCACGCAGGTAATGGTAGAGCGATTCGACCCTTTGGTGGTGCTTGCCTCTATTCACAAAGAGCGTTGTACAGCTGTGTATGGTGTGCCCACTATGTTTATCGCCGAGCTACATCACCCGATGTTTGAGATGTTCGATATGTCGAGTCTCCGCACTGGCATTATGGCTGGTTCGCTTTGCCCCATCGAACTGATGAAGCAAGTGCAAGAGAAAATGTTTATGAAGGTGACCAGCGTTTATGGTCTCACCGAAACATCGCCAGGTATGACAGCCACTCGAATAGAAGACTCGTTTGAAGTGCGCTGTACCACCGTTGGACACGATTTCGAGTTTACTGAAGTAAAAGTAATCGACCCTGAAACAGGTGAAGAATGCCCCATAGGTGTGCAGGGCGAAATGTGCAATCGTGGCTACAATAATATGAAAGGATATTACAAAAACCCACAGGCCACCACCGAAGTTATAGACAAAAATGGATTCTTGCATTCGGGCGACCTCGGCATAAAAGATGAAGATGGCAACTATCGCATCACAGGCCGCATCAAAGATATGATTATTCGTGGAGGGGAAAATATTTATCCACGCGAAATCGAAGAGTTCTTATACAAAATGGATGGCATCAAAGATGTGCAAGTTGCAGGTATTCCTTCCGAAAAGTATGGTGAGGCGGTAGGTGCATTTATCATATTAAAAGAAGGTGTAGAGATGCACGAGTCGGATGTGCGTGACTTCTGCAAGAATAAGATTGCACGTTATAAAATCCCTAAATATGTATTCTTCGTCGATGAATTTCCGATGACAGGTAGTGGCAAGATACAGAAATTCAAACTAAAAGAGGTAGGATTGCGTCTCTGCAAAGAACAAGGCATAGACATTATCTAACCGTGAGATAAACTAAACAATTGAGGCGTTGATAGAGTAATTACTCTATCAACGCCTCAATTGTTTACGATTTACAACAACACACATCCCTGAGTAATGGGAAGGGTGAAGTAGAAAGTTGACCCTTTACCAACTTTAGATTGCACCCAAATCTGTCCGCCGAGCCTTTCCACAAGTTTACGGCAAATAGTAAGCCCTAGCCCAGTGCCTTGCACAAATTGATTGGCCTTGTCAAAACGTTCAAAAATGGTGGATGTTTTCTTAGCAGGAATACCTACTCCTGTGTCTTTGACGTAGAATTGTATTATGTCTTTTTTCTTTGTAAACCCGATGTGGATTTCACCGGAGGTAGTAAATTTCAACGCATTGCTAAGCAAATTTTCACCTACCTGCACTATTCTCTTCCAGTCGGTTTCAATACATTGCATCTCATCAACAGGATCAAGTATCAATTGCACGTTAGGAGGTGTTTTTACCATAAACTCCTTATACAAATGCGTGCATACATCTTTCACTCTAATCAATCGAATTGTAAGTTCGAGCGAGCCAGCCTCCAAAGCCGACAAATCGAGAATGTCATTAATCAGCGTAAGTAGTATATCTGAATTCTTTTCTATCAAACCTGCATATTGCTGTTGTTCCACCCGTACCTCCGAGTGAGCTATAAGGCTTGAGAAGCCAACAATCGCATTGAGTGGTGTTCGTATTTCGTGGCTCATATTAGACAAGAAAGCCGTTTTTAGTTTTTCTGCTTCTTCGGCTTTCACACGAGCTTTAATCAATTCTTTCTCTGTCTTTTTCACATCAGTCACATCCCACGACACCCCCAATATATAAGGATGCTCACCTCCTGAGGGAATGGATCGTTTTATGGTTTTAACAATTCTATCATCTCCATTTTTCGTCGTATATTCTTCAAAAAACTCGATAGCACCATCTTCTATTGCATTCAAATCATCGCGACGAAAGCGTTCTACATCAATATCATTTGGGAATATATCCGCATCCGTTTTGCCTATCGCATCTTTTATTGTTATGCTCGAATACTGAGCAAATGTTTCATTCCAATATATATAACGAAAATCATCTCCCGAATCTTTCATAAAAATATATACCGGTAAGTTATTGAGCACGGCATCCATAATGGAATTGATTCGTTTCATTTCATCGTAACGAGCCAAATGACGCAAAGTTGTATCATCAACATTGGAAATAGAATGGATAAACGTATCACTTGGAGTTAAATCCTTAGACGATGAAGACAAATCTGCAGATTGAGCTATATGCAATTGAGATGACAATTCATCAACTCTCTTCTCTAAAACGTCTATTATCGAACGGAGTTCTTTTTCTGTTTTATCTTTGTATTTATCCATAAGGAAGCTTGTCGTTGCTATTAGATTTATCTTTTTATTTGTTAATACCAATAATGCAAAAATAAAAAAATATTTTTAAAATTAGAACAGTAAACCACGTTATTATTAATTAAAATAAGCGCACACTCATTGTTGCGCTCTTTAGAATGTTCTATCTTTGCATCACTTTTATTATTAAACACTTACAATATGTCTATAGAATTATTCTCTACGCTTCCTTATAAGGTAGCAGATATATCTCTTGCCGACTTTGGTCGTAAAGAAATCGAACTGGCAGAAAAAGAGATGCCTGGCCTAATGGCTCTACGCGAAAAATATGGAGAATCAAAACCACTCAAAGGCGCACGCATTATGGGTTCGCTTCATATGACGATACAAACCGCAGTGTTGATTGAAACACTTGTAGCCCTTGGCGCAGAGGTGCGCTGGTGCTCGTGCAACATTTATTCTACTCAAGATCACGCAGCGGCGGCTATCGCACAGTCGGGTGTTCCTGTGTTTGCTTGGAAAGGCGAAACACTTGCCGAATATTGGTGGTGTACGCTGCAAGCATTGAACTTTGCAGAAGGCAAAGGCCCCAATGTAATTGTAGACGATGGTGGTGATGCCACAATGATGATTCACTTGGGTTATCAAGCAGAAGATGGCGCATTAGACCTTACCAAAGAAGTGCATACCGAAGACGAAAAAGAGCTGTTTGCTATTTTGAAAGATGTGCTTGCCAACGACAAAGACCGCTGGCACCGAGTAGCAAAAGAGATGCGCGGCGTATCGGAAGAGACAACTACGGGTGTTCACCGCTTGTATCAGATGATGGAAGATGGTAAATTATTATTTCCAGCTTTCAACGTGAACGATTCTGTGACCAAATCGAAATTTGACAATATGTATGGCTGTCGCGAATCGCTTGCCGATGGTATAAAGCGTGCAACCGACGTGATGATTGCCGGAAAAGTGGTTGTGGTGTGTGGCTATGGCGACGTAGGAAAAGGCTGTGCCAACTCGATGCGCTCGTATGGAGCACGTGTTATCGTGACTGAGATTGACCCTATCTGCGCACTTCAAGCTGCAATGGAAGGCTACGAAGTGATGACAATGGAAGATGCTTGCAAAGAGGGAAATATATTTGTGACTACAACTGGCAACATCGACATCATTCGCATTGAGCATATGGAGCAGATGAAAGATCAAGCTATCGTGTGCAACATCGGTCACTTCGACAATGAAATACAAGTAGAAGCATTGAAGAGCTATCCGGGCATCAAGCACATCAATGTGAAACCACAAGTAGACCGCTATTTCTTCCCCTCTGGACATAGCATCATATTGCTTGCCGATGGTCGTTTGGTAAACTTGGGATGCGCCACTGGGCATCCGTCATTTGTGATGAGCAACTCATTCACCAACCAAACATTGGCACAGATTGAGCTATTCACCAATGATTATCCAGTCGACGTGTATCGCCTGCCTAAGCACCTCGACGAAGAAGTGGCACGTTTACACCTCGAAAAGATTGGTGTGAAACTCACGAAACTTACACCTGAACAAGCCGCTTACATCGGTGTGAAGGTAGAAGGGCCTTACAAAGCAGACCATTACAGATATTAATCGTACGATAAAAAGGGATGTGTTGGCAAAGCGATAAAGCCTTGCAACACATCCCTTTCTTTATTTATAAACACCTCGCAAATGAAAAAGTATTTACCCGACTTGATTGCCATTATGGCATTTATCTTGTTATCATTCGCCTACTTCTTCCCAGCCGTGACCGAAGGTCGCGCTTTGTTGCAACACGACATTGCAGCAGGGGTGGGTGCAGGACAAGAGATAAAAGAGTATCACGAAGAAACCGGCGAACGTAGCCGTTGGACGAATGCACTATTTGGTGGTATGCCTACCTATCAAATATCACCGAGCTATGACTCCATCGAGCCACTCAAAACAATGGAGCGCATCTACAACTTCTTCCTGCCCTCGTACGTGGGGTTTGCTTTTATTATGATGCTGGGGTTTTACATTCTGCTGCGAGCTTTTGGTATGCCACCGGGATTATCCCTGCTGGGTGGAGTCATCTGGGGATTTTCATCCTACTTTTTTATCCTGATAGGCGCAGGACACATCTGGAAGTTTGTGACACTGGCCTACATACCTCCTACCATTGCGGGGGTAGTGCTGGCTTACAGAAAAAAGTATCTATTGGGAGCATTGGTCACGACTCTATTTCTTGCTATGCAAATTCAGTCGAACCACGTGCAAATGTCCTATTACTTTCTGTTCGTCATATTATTCATAGCCATTGCTTATTTCGTAGAAGCACTTCGCAAAAAAGAGTTACCACAGTTTTTCAAAGCGAGTGGCGTGTTGGTAGCGGCAGCCATAATAGCCATTGCTATCAATTTATCCAACCTTTATCACACATACGAGTATAGCAAACAGACGATGCGTGGCAAAAGCGAGTTGGTGTATGAGGGTGCGCAATCGGACAATACAAGCAGCGGACTGAATAAAGACTACATCACCCAATGGAGCTACGGGATAGGCGAAACACTGACTTTGCTGATACCCAATGTGCGTGGAAGCGCATCGGTTCCTTTGTCGCAAAGCGAAGTGGCAATGGAGAAAGCAAACCCTATGTACAACGGACTCTATTCGCAAATCACACAATATTTTGGCGACCAACCTATGACCTCTGGCCCTGTGTATGTAGGTGCTTTTGTGCTGGCTCTTTTTGTATTGGGTTGTTTCATCGTGAAAGGGCCTATGAAATGGGCGTTGCTTGGTGCTACGATTTTCTCCATCGTGTTGTCGTGGGGAAAAAACTTTATGCCTATCACAGATTTCTTTATCGACTATGTGCCAATGTACAATAAGTTTCGAGCAGTATCATCCATTTTGGTGATTGCCGAATTTACCATACCTCTATTGGCCGTGTTTGCGTTGAAAGAGATTTTCACCAATCCGAATGTATTGAAAGAAAACCGCCGTGGTTTCATCATCAGTTTCTTGCTCACGGGTGGCGTGGCTATGCTATTCGTTATTGCTCCGCAAGTAATGGTGCCCAACTACATTCCAGCGCAAGAGATGCAAGCCTTACAGCAAGGCATTCCATCGGATCAACTGATGCCTATCATCCAAAACATCACCGCAATGCGCCAGAATATGGTCACTTCAGATGCTCTGAAAAGCTTTCTGCTGATAGCCTGCGGATTTGGTTTGTTGGCTCTCTATATGCGTGGCAAACTAAAAATGCAGTGGGCACTTGGCGCAATCATCGTGCTTTGCGTGGTAGAGATGTGGAGCGTGAACAAACGCTACCTGAACGATGCGATGTTTAAACCCAAAAACATGCAAATGACGCAAAGCTTTGGAGCTACACCAACCGACAAGGAGATTTTGGCAGACGAAGCATTGAACTATCGTGTGCTCAATTTTGCAACCAATACATTCAACGAAAACAATACTTCGTATCACCACAAAAGCATCGGTGGCTACCACGCAGCCAAGCTACGTCGCTACCAAGAGATGATAGAGCACTACATCGCACCACAAATGCAGGCGGCATATAGCGAAGTGATAAATGCGCAAGGAGATATGGAGGCGGTGAATGACGAGAAGTTTCAAGTGCTCAATATGCTCAACACACGCTATTTCATCGTGCCCATCAACCAGCAAGGACAAACGGTGCCCATCTACAATCCTTTTAGCTACGGCAATGCGTGGTTTGTGAACGAAGTGAAATACGTGAACAATGCCAATGAAGAGATTGACGAAATAGGAGTTGTAAGCCCGCTAAACACAGCAATCGTAGATAGCCAATTCAAATCGGCACTAAAAGATGCGACCATTTGCTTACAGCCCGACCATAGCACCATCGAACTAACCACGTATGAGCCTAATCGCTTGGTGTATGAGGTAAACGCTGCAAACGACGGCGTGGTGGTGTTCTCGGAAGTGTATTACCCCGGATGGCAAGCCATTATTGATGGTTCAGCAGCTTCCATCGCCCGCGCCGACTACATACTGCGTGCGATGTACGTTCCTGCTGGCAAGCACACCATCGAGATGCGATTCGACCCACCCAGCATTCGTGCTACCGAGACCATAGCTTACATCGCCTTGGCACTCTTCTTTGCGGGAGTCATTTGGTATGTGGTGCTTTTGGTTCGCAAGCGCAGAAAGTTTCAATAAAAACAAGCTAAGAACTGATACAAAAACAGACCGTCAAGCAATCGTTTGACGGTCTGTTTTTGTATTAGCAACTCAGCCAATTGAGTCGAAAAAAACATCCAAATCTACATATATATAGCACGGTTGCTGGCAAGGCCTTCTCACCGCGGTAGACAGTTATATCCAGCACGGTAGATAGCTATATCCAGCATACCAACTGTGCATAGTCAAGAAATGAAATGTTTATGGTTGAGAAATGAAACGTTCACAGTTCACATTTTAAGAATAATACGCCAAAATCGACCTGAAAGGCGATTGATTATCCATCAATACATAAACTAAAAACTAACTTTGCAACACAATCCTCCCAGCACTCATAAAACAGAGACGAACAGATTGGTGATGAATCTAATTAATATAAATAGAAAGCTATGAGAACATTTTTTCTAAAAAAA
Source organism: uncultured Bacteroides sp. (assembly GCA_947074275.1). Lineage (GTDB taxonomy): Bacteria > Bacteroidota > Bacteroidia > Bacteroidales > Bacteroidaceae > Bacteroides. The sequence goes on along the minus strand of CAMTPA010000033.1, from coordinate 16,787 downwards.
ACAGTTGTGCCGTTGATGTTGTGCATACTATGCCTGCAAATGGCATGGTCGCAAGCACCATCAAACAAAATCTTTGAAGTGAAGCAGCCCGATTTTCAGGTAAGCCCACTCACGGGAGTCACTCGTCAGCATTGGATAGATGCAGCCGAATACATACTTAGCGGTGCATTCGAGTATGTGCAAACACTGGACGATGCGATGAAATTTCCCAAACAGTTTGACAAAACCTATCCAAGAAGCGAAGCAGAAGTACCTACCGAAAAGTTAGAAGGTTTTTGCAGAACGCTCTTCGTGGCTGCCCCACTGCTCAAAGAGAGACCCGACCTGATACTAAACAACATAAAAGTGGCTGATTATTATCGCCAAAACCTACTGAATTTAATCGACCCAAAGCACCCCAGCTACATCAAACCACGTGGAAACGGCGGGCCAAGCCAAATTTTGGTTGAGTTTGGCGCACTTGCCATCTCCTTGTCAGTTGTCCCCGAACTGCTTTGGGAGCCTTTGACACAGACGCAAAAAGACTCGCTATGTGCCACGATGATGAGTTATGGCGACGGGCCAACCGTCAGCTCAAACTGGCGTTTTTTCAACATATTCGTGATGAGTTTTTTCAAGAAACAAGGCTATGAGATAAACGAGCCATTGATGCAGCAATATTTGCAAGAGTGCCTCGATGCTTATCGTGGTTCGGGCTGGTACAACGATTCGCCCGCCTACGATTATTACAGTATGTGGGCATTTCAGATGTATGGGCCTGTGTGGGCCGAACTGTATGGCAAGCAATATTATCCCGAATATGCCGAGCAGTTTATAAGCAACCTGACAGATATGGTGGACAACTATCCTTATATGTTCGACCAACAGGGGAAAATGAATATGTGGGGACGAAGCATTCCCTATCGCTTCGGTGCAGTTATCCCTTTGGCATTGACCGGTTTCTTAGACACTCCTGTAAACTACGGGTGGATGCGTCGTATCGCTTCATCTACAATGTTACAATTTGTGCAAAACCCAGCTTTTATGGAAGACAACGTTCCCACTCTTGGTTTTTATGGTGCCTTCGAGCCAGCCGTGCAGATATACAGTTGCCGTGGCAGCGTCTACTGGATGGGAAAGGCTTTTCTATCGCTTCTGCTTGCTGCCGACAATCCATTTTGGACAGCACAAGAGAACAGCGGTGCGTGGGAAGAAGAGTTGCAAGAAGGGAACGTTTACTCTAAGTTTCAGCCGGGGTCAAACTTACTTATCACCAATTATCCCAACAGTGGAGCATCGGAAGTTCGCTCTTGGTGTCACGAAAAAAAAGCCGACGATTGGCAGCAGTTTCGTAGTTCAGAAAACTACAACAAGTTGTGCTACAACACCGCTTTTCCTTGGATGGCCGATGGAGCTAATGGTGAAATCTCGATGAACTATGGAGTTAAAAACAGCAATGGAGAGTGGGAAGTATTGCGTCTATACACCTTCAAGGGTTATGAGGACGGCATATACCATCGAAATGCAGAGCTGGAATCGGACAACGACGTGACGTTTCAACTCGCCGATATTGTGTTGCCCAACGGCATCTTGCGCATCGACCGCTCGCAAACACCAGCCGATACTGAGATATTGCTCGGACATTACAGTTTGCCACAGCTGGACAATCCTATTACTCAAAAAATAGTAAAAGTAGGCAAAGATGAAGCTTATATTATCTCAAACGGCGAATACCAATTGGCGATGATAGCACTCGACGGCTGGAGCGAAACCACCTTTGGTGAAGCAACAGGACTGCACCCTGTGAGCGAACAATGCAGTTTCATCCAAACACACGACAAAGCGAGCGGAGAAAAAACACGCATCACTTTGCAGCTGTGGAAAAAAGGAAATGAACCATTCACACAAGAAGAGCTATCGCCAGTAAAACGAGTGAAGACAAGCGACGATCATAAACAGGTAGAGATAGAACTACACGATAAAAGCATAAAAAGAGTAGAGTTCGATTCTTAACCACTACTGGTAAAACTATATCAATAACGACATATAAAAAACAGACTGAAAAAGGCGAGACTCTAATAATAGAATCTCGCCTTTGTTATTTTCAAATCGTCAGCTCGTTACAGAGCTAAACAAACATTGATTAGTTGCTACCGATGATAGAAACAAACGTTGGGTTTGTGAAATATCTTGAGAACTCCAAATCAGAAGCTGCTTTCTTAGCCAACGCTGGGTTAGCTTGGATAGCAAGTTTCAAGTTTTCTGTCATCATATTAGTGTTATTGGTTCTTGCACCAAGCACAGCCATCATATAATAAGTATAAGCATCTTTATCTTGGATGTTATTCAAAGTAGTGTTAGCTTTGTTGTAGTCGGCAGCAAGAATTTGAGCCAAAGCAGCACTGTTTGTAGCAGCGTTGCCAAATGCGTTCACCGCTTTGTCATATTCACCTTTAGTAATGTAAAGGTTACCAAGAGTTTCGTTCAATTCTTTAGCACCAGCAGCTTTACCAAGGTATTGTTCAGCAAGTGTAGTGTTGCCTTTAGCCAAAGCTACAAGACCCAAGTTGTTGTACACTTCAGGAGCACCTTGAATGCTTTCAGCTTTCTTGAAGAAACCTTCAGCTTTGTCAATGTTGCCAGCTTCGTAAGCCATACGACCCAAGTTGTTGAAACCACGGTAGTCGCTTGGGAACAATTCAGTAACTTTTGTATAGATAGTTTCTTGTTGACCTTTGTCGTTTGTCAAAGTAGCAGCATAAAGAAGCTCTTCTACATTCAAACCACCTGGATCAGAGAAAGCCATAGACATAATTTCTTCGTCAGATTTGCCAATGATTTCGTAGTTCAAAGTCAAACGAGAACGACGCAATTTAGGAAGGATTGTGTTAGCCAAATCTTCGTAGATAGCAGCCATATTCTTGATTTCTTGCTCACGAGTAGCAGGATCCATATACATAGAAAGAACGCGAAGAATTACATCTTTGTCTTGAAGATTAGATTCAGACACCAATTCTTGGAAACCTTCCCAGTCTTGAGCTGTATATTTAGCATCAACAGGAGCGTTTACTTTTTCTTTCTTCAAACCTTTTTCAACTACACCAAGAGATGCTTTTTGACGGTTAGCAGAAAGTTTTTCATTCAATTCATAACCACCATCAGGAGATGACCAAGTGTCAACGTCAACGCTTGTGATTTGTTTGTTGAATGCTTCGTTTACAAGAGCAGCTTCAGCATCAAACGCTTTTGCATTTTTAGCCTCTTCTGGACGAATATTGTATTGGTTGATCAAGAACATAATACGTTGCTCGTATTGTTCTTTCACGATGCGTTGGAAAGCATCATCACCGTTTGATGGATTTGCACTTTGAATAGTTACTTCAACCAATTCAGAAGTAGCGATAACACCATCAGCAATCTTCACTGCAGGAATTGATACTCTTTTGTTTCCAACTTTAGCTTTAAACTCAAGATACAATTCAGATTTGTCCATAGCAGGAACATAATCGAAAGAAGTTTTCATAGTAAAGTTACCACCCATCTTGTAATTGATAGACTGATCATTACCTTCAACTTTTTCACCTTGGAAAGTAGTAGACTGTCCTACAGCTTGACCACCATTCCATTTCAACACTGGCGTAACTTCAACTACGGCTTTTTTCTTGAAATACTTTTCTGGGAATTTACCGTTAATTGTTACGGGAACTTGTCCACCAATCGCTTCCAATACTTGTGGAGAAGTCGTGAAATAATCAGATGAAATTTCGCCCATCTTTTTGCTACACGACGAAAACGCAATAGCCAATACCATTAATAATGGCAAATAGAGTTTCTTAGTCATTTTTGTTAAAATATAAATTAAACGTTTGTAATTGAAATAATAATCTTGCCTTTATACAATATGCGTGTCTAAACATAAAGTAACGCAAAGATATTATTTATTAATACATTAGTCCAAAAAAAGTTCTCGATTTATCATAATTTAATGAAATCACTGACCTTTTTCTTTCCGATATTTAATATTTCGCGGATGATGCTCTATAATTTCGGCACGCAACATCCGTTTATCAATGTGTGTGTAAATCTCCGTCGTGGCAATCGACTCGTGACCTAACATACACTGTATCACCCGCAAGTTGGCTCCTCCTTCGAGCAGATGAGTGGCAAAAGAGTGTCGGAAAGTATGCGGACTAATGTTTTTAGTAATTCCAGCACGTCCCACCAACTCTTTGATTAACTGAAACACTTGTATGCGCGAAATGTTGTTTCCCCAGCGTGCAAGAAATACAAAATCTTCATAACCTTGCTTAATTCTACCAGCATTGCGATCCATCAGGTAAAGCCTTATTTCCTTGATGGCTCGTTGAGAAATAGGAACTAACCGCTGCTTATCACCCTTGCCTGTCACTCGCACAAATTCTTCGTCAAAATACATATCCGATAATTTCAGATTTACAAGCTCGGACACACGCAAACCGCAGCTATAAAGCGTTTCAAGCATCGCGCGATTGCGCTGTCCTTCGTTTTTACTTAAATCAACGGCAGAAATAATCGCATCCACCTCTTGCAAACTAAGTACTTCAGGCAGTTTCAACCCTATCTTGGGACCTTCTATCAGCTCACTGGGGTCAATTGTGATACGATCTGTTATAATCAGAAAATTGAAAAATGATTTAATTCCCGATAAGATTCGAGCTTGCGAACGAGCTGTGATACCAATATCGTGCAAACTGGCAATAAACGTCTCAAGATGCTCCATCGTAGCCTCACGCACATCAATCTGCTCTATAAGCAAGAATGAAAGGAGTTTATCCAAATCGGTCATATAGGCATCGTAAGTATTGTCAGATAGCGACTTTTCCAACCTTAAATACTGCTGATAACGCTTAATTAATCGAGGCAGCTCCTCGTTCTTCTTTATTTTATTATCTATATTCATTTCTTTTTCTTACCTTTGCAGCGCAAAAAAGCGATTTTGAGGACAAAGGTATTAATTAAAGCAAGATTGTGTTATGAGGATACAAATTATTAATGGTCCTAATATTAATCTGTTGGGAAAGCGCGAGCCTTCGATTTATGGCAGCGTAAGCTTCGAAGAATATTTGGTGACACTCCGCACTAAATTCCCCAATGCAGAGCTACACTATTTTCAGTCCAACGTAGAAGGCGAGTTGATAAATCGCATTCAAGAGGTGGGCTTCGATTTTGACGGGATTGTACTCAATGCCGGTGCTTACACCCACACTTCCATCGCCCTCCAAGATGCTATCCGAGCCATAACTACTCCAGTTATCGAAACTCATATTTCTAATGTTCACAGCCGTGAAAGCTTTCGTCACACTTCGATGATAGCCTCTGCCTGCGTAGGAGTGATTTGTGGATTTGGATTAAACTCTTATAAACTTGCTATCGAAGCATTGATTGATTCTAATAAATTGTAATTCATTTAAAAGTAAAGATAAATATTATGTTGTTGAAACAAACAAAAATTGTAGCTTCTATTTCGGACAGACGTTGTGATGTCGACTTTATCAAAAAGCTCTATGAGGCAGGTATGAACGTGGTGCGTATGAACACTGCACACGCAAGCCGCGAAGGTTTTGAGACATTGATTGCCAATGTGCGTTCGGTATCAAACCGCATAGCTATATTGATGGACACCAAAGGGCCCGAAGTGCGCACTACGGCTTGTGCTGGTGACGAATCGATACTTTACACCATTGGTGAACAAGTGAAAATCGTAGGTAATCCCAATCAAGAAACCGTTCGCGAATGTATCGCTGTTTCTTATCCAAACTTTGTGCAAGACTTAAGCGTGGGTGGAACTGTGCTATTTGACGACGGTGATTTGGAAGTTCGTGTTATCGAAAAAACAAATGACTATCTGCTTTGTGAGGTTCAAAACGAAGCTACACTGGGTAGTCGTAAAAGCGTGAACGTGCCGGGAGTACGCATCAATTTGCCGTCATTAACCGAAAAAGACCGCAACAACATACTTTATGCTATCGAAAAAGACATCGATTTTATAGCTCACTCTTTTGTACGCAATCGTCAAGATGTGCTTGATATTCGCGAGATTCTCGACGCACACAACAGCGATATTCGTATCATTGCAAAAATTGAAAACCAAGAGGGAGTAGACAATATCGATGAAATTCTTGAGGTAGCCGATGGAGTGATGGTGGCTCGTGGAGATTTGGGTATTGAGGTTCCACAAGAACGTATACCCGGTATTCAACGTGTGCTTATCCGCAAGTGTATCTTAGCGAAAAAGCCTGTTATCGTAGCTACTCAAATGCTACATACGATGATAAACAATCCACGCCCTACACGTGCCGAAGTTACCGACATTGCCAACGCTATTTATTATCGCACAGATGCCTTAATGCTTAGTGGAGAGACCGCTTATGGAAAGTATCCAGTAGATGCCGTGAACACAATGGCAAAAATCGCCGCACAAGCAGAGCAAGACAAGTTAGGAGAAAATGACATTCGTATTCCATTGGATGAGGAAAGCAACGATGTAACTGCATTCTTGGCAAAACAAGCAGTAAAAGCAACTTCTAAATTGAAAATCCGCGCTATTATCACCGATAGCTACAGCGGACGTACCGCACGCAACTTGGCTGCTTTCCGTGGTAAATTCCCTGTATTGGCTATTTGCTACAAAGAAAAAACAATGCGTCATTTAGCTCTTTCATACGGTGTAGAAGCTATTTATATGCCCGAACTTGCAAACGGACAAGAGTATTACTTTGCAGCACTTCGCCGCTTGTTGAAAGAGGGACGTTTGCAACCAACAGACTTAGTGGGTTATTTGAGTAGTGGAAAAGAAGGAACACATACTTCATTCCTTGAAATCAATGTAGTAGAAGATGTGCTGAAACACGCATCAGATTATGTTTTGCCAAACAGCAATCGTTACTTATAATATAAATGAAAGAATCTGAATCGCTGGACGAATATATCTTACAGCACATCGACCCCGAAAATGACTATCTGAAAGCGTTGTATCGCGACACGTATGTAAAACTATTGCGTCCGCGTATGGCATCAGGACATTTGCAGGGAAGATTGCTAAAAATGTTTGTAGAGATGATTCGTCCGATGCAGGTTTTAGAAATAGGAACTTACAGTGGATATTCCGCCCTTTGTCTTGCCGAAGGCTTGCCAAAGGGTGGAATGCTTCACACATTTGAAATCAACGACGAACAAGAAGATTTCACACGTCCGTGGCTTGAGAACTCACCTTATGCGGACAAAATAAAATTCTATATTGGGAATGCCCTTCAATTAGTTCCCACCTTGGGCATCACTTTCGATTTGGCTTTTATAGATGGCGACAAGCGTACTTACATAGAATGTTATGAAATGGTGTTGACACACTTGCGCACAGGTGGTTTCATTATTGCAGACAACACACTTTGGGATGGCCACGTGATAGAAAAACCAGCTACAAACGATTATCAGACTCAAGGCATTATAGCGTTCAACGATTTGGTTGCTACCGACGACAGAGTTGAGAAGGTGATTCTTCCTTTACGCGATGGACTTACTTTAATACGCAAAAAATAAACTTATCGCAAAAGAGGATAAGATACAACCGTTTTTTCACAACCGTTATCATCCTTCATATGCCAATACTCACCACCGGCAGCTTTTACAAACAGAGTGTTTATTGTATCTGATATTCTCACAGTCTGCTCATCTTCATCTCGATGATAAAACATACAGTTGCACACCGTTACTATTAGTTTTTCAGATTTTTCTTCAACTAAACACTCTGCATTACAAGTCGATTTCCTCTGAGCACCACTTAGCATTGAAAGAAGCACTTTTGAGAACCAACGAGTATCTGTGCGAATAAGCAGATTGGAGTCAAGTGTACTAAAAACCATCTTTATATTGCGATTATTCTGCATCTCTGCTACCATTTTAGCTTCCCTACACAGTTGTAACGCATCTACCTCTTCCCAATTAAAACGCATCATCCCCGACTCCAACCGAGAGAGGTCGAGTACATTATTTATTAAGACAATCAGTGCATCAGCATTTTTCTTAATCATCGCCGAGTACTCTTCACACTCCGTTTGACTCAAATCCTTTTCAACTGAAAGAATGTCGGAGAATCCCACTACTGTATTAAGAGCAATACGTACTTCATAGGTTATGTTTCGCAAGAAATGGGCTTTCATCTTATCCGATGCTTCTGCCACAAAAAGAGCTTGCCGAATTTCATCTTCCGACTGGCGCAACCTTTTTCGTAAACGAAATGAGCGAACAATAGCTATTATCAAAACTATGATAAACAAAATAGCTATAACACCCACAGATATTCGTCTTGCTATAAATCCTTTTTCCTTTGCCACAAGAGCCTCCTGAATAGAGAAGTTGGCTCGGTGAATTTCTTCATTTCGATTGGCCACTGCCACATTCAAAGAGTCTTGTTTTGCGACTACATAACGATACATCCCAGCAGCATCTTCGTATCGATTCGCATCCAGCAAAGCTTTAATCTTCATTTTGCATACGCTGCTCCGATGAAGCGGATCGCTCTCTCTAAACATTCCCAAAGCAATATCAAACATTTCGAAACATTTGTCCCATTGCTTCACCATTCGATAGTATTCTCCCCAAAAAGCGTGATAACCCACTGCCATTGAGTAAAAACATTGTGGATAATAATATTTCTGAGCAGCCATTAAGTGGTTGTAGAGTTCTTGCTCGTTTTGCTGGGCAGCATAAACACGACAATAGGCCAGCTCTGTTTCCAGCCAATGACTTCTGTATTTATTTTGATTTTCGGGAGGAGTTTCGCCCATCAATTCATTTAGAATTTCCACCCGCTGATTCAGTTCGTTCAAAGCCTTGTCGTACTCTTCTTGCTGTCGGTAGAGTGAAGCCAAACGGTGGTGAAGCTTCATCTTACCATTGCGGTTGACGACACCCAAATTCAAAGCATTGTTATACACATCTATGGCTTCGGGATTTCTATCGGCGTATGCAAGAGCCTGTCCTAAAGTTATAAGCACCACACTAATGCCTTGCTCGTAGTTTATCCGTTCGGCTTCGCGCGCCATATTTTGAGCCTCAACAATCACATACTCAGTATCGCCCGACGAGCTATAATATTGCATCGCACCAGCCCAAGCACTGAAATAAAGTCCATAATCTTCGTATTCGTAACTCTTCACTTTCAGATTTTGAATACTTTGGTCGAACTTCTTCCTATCACGGGCAAATTGATGATGTCTGGCAATATCAAATAGCACTCTCAGTTCATCGTGGTGCATCTCAGCACGTCGAGTAATGACCAATGCCGTATCAAGCAGTTCCAAAGACCAGTTCCTCCCCATATAATTCAGCACTGCATTGCGCAGATGGCTCACTTTGTCTTTATCACTTTCCATATTGTGCAATTCCAAAAATATCGAGTTACGCAGTTGAACAGAGTCGACTTCATTGGCAAAAATGAGTGAGCCAAACAAAAAGCAGATTAAAAAAAACAGTGTGGCGATTACAGATTTCATTGCAGTTTGTTTTGTTTTAATGGATGGGTAAAAAATACACGTGTTCCTTGCTCGTAATCTGGGTCGACCCAAATTTTACCACCAAGATGCTCTATAATATCTCGACAAAGAGAGAGGCCAATACCTGTTCCTTGCACTCTTTCATTTGCTTTTTCAAAACGCTTAAAAACCCTTTCGCGTTGCTCTTTAGGAATCCCACTGCCCGTATCTGTTATCGAGAACAAGGCTACCCCTTCTTTTTCCACATCCAGAGCCAAAACGATGCTACCTTTCTTGGTAAATTTCGTGGCATTCACAAGCAGATTGATAAACACTTGCTGAAGCCTAACGGTGTCAGTTTCGATTGTAAAAGCTGGGTAAGGGCTTGCGAAAAGAATGTTAGCTTCGGTTTGCTTGATGCCTTCGAGGGTGTTTACCACATTCTGACAAAGCACAATGATGTTGCACTCTTTTATTTCAAAACTCATCTGAGCAATATCAGTACACGCCACATCCACCACATCGTTCAGCAAATCAAGCAGCAATTTAGAGTTCTGCTGAATAATTTCATTGCACTGATTTCGAGTCATTTCATCAATACCACCAGATGTGAGCAGTTCCGAAAATCCCGAAAGAGCATTGAGTGGAGTACGAATTTCGTGGCTCATATTCGATAGGAACAAGCTTTTATTTTGCACAGACTCTTCTGCCATTTTTTTGGCGTTCTGCAGTTTTATTCGAGATTGTATCAGTTTTCGTTTTTGATACTTCAAATAAATGAAGCAAACAAAAAGAACAATCATCAATATGGACAGAATGCGTACTGTGGATTGAAGCAAATAATTTTTCTCCTTACTATTTGCCAGTTCCAACTCATCGATGGAGTAAGTGCGCCTTAAATCTTCTACCTGAGTTGAATTAATTTCTTTGTAGATGGAGTCCAGCTCAGAAACGAGCGTTTCGTATGCTACAATGGCACTATCGTATTTTTGTTCGTGTATATTTCGTTCTGCTTTTTCCCATAAATCACTGTTATTCAAATAGCTACTTGCTATACAATTGACAAAAACAGCAATGAGCAGAAATAAAAGGGGGAAAACTCTCCTCATCGTTATCTGACGTTTTTAAGTCTATTATTTGTTGGGTACAAAGATAATTCATTTAGTCTCAATCAATAAATGAAACTAAAAAAAAGATTGTTTCATTAACTCAATCAGTTATTTATTTAACTTTGTCACACTATTTTTGTTTAGCATATTAAGTTATACCTGATAATGTATCATCTGAACAAAAAGCAATCCTAATAATTGAAGTTTGAATATGGAAACAACCCGTCAAAGTAAAATAGCTCGTTTGCTACAAAAAGAGCTGAGCGAAATCTTCTTATTACAAACAAAGGCGATGCCTGGTGTGCTCATTTCAGTGAGTGCTGTCCGCATTAGCCCCGATATGAGTGTTGCGCGTGTATATCTCAGCGTATTCCCATCCGAAAAAAGTAGCGAAATTGTGAAGAACATAAACGATAATATGAAATCCATTCGTTATGAACTTGGCACACGTGTTCGCCATCAGTTGCGCATCATCCCCGAATTGAAATTCTTTGTAGACGATTCATTGGATTATATCGAAAAAATAGACTCACTTTTGAAGTGAATTTAGCTTTCTACATAGCTCGTCGCTACCTTTTTTCCCAAAAGAAGCACAATGCAGTCAATGTCATCTCAACCATTTCGGTGTGTGGGGTGGCATTGGCTACACTTGCATTGGTGTGTACCCTTAGTGTTTTCAATGGTTTTCAAGATATGGTAGCAAGTCTATTCACCGCTTTCGACCCCGAACTCAAAATCACCATTCGCGAGGGAAAGGTTTTCGATGGTCAAGACAACCGCATACTCACCATCCGCACATTGCCCGAAGTAGCAGTATCTACCGAGGTTCTCGAAGAAAATGCAATGGTGCAATACAAGGAGCGGCAAACAATGGTTACACTCAAAGGGGTAGAAGATAACTTTGAAGAGCTAACGGCCATCGACAGCATTCTTTATGGCGCAGGCCGATTCATCCTTTCAGACCCCATTGTGAATTATGGTGTTATGGGCGTTGAGCTTGTTTCTACATTAGGAACTGGAATACAATTTGTCGACCCACTTACCGTGTATGTGCCACGCAGAGAGGGGCGAGTCAACTTGAGCAATCCCTCCACATCGTTCAACACAGATTATCTTTATTCGCCCGGAACCGTATTTGCGGTCAACCAGCAGAAGTATGACTCGCAACACATTCTCACATCCCTTGCCTTCGTACGGCAATTGCTCGACTACGAAACCGAAGTGTCGGCCATCGAACTCAAGCTGCACCCCAGCAGCAACATTGCCTCATTCAAATCAAAAATAGAGAAAATATTGGGCGATGACTACGTGGTGCAAAACCGATATGAACAGCAGGCCGATGTTTTTCGCATTATGGAGATAGAGAAACTCATATCTTATATATTCCTCACCTTTATCTTGGCCGTAGCTTGTTTCAATGTCATCGGGTCGCTGTCAATGCTCATACTCGACAAGAAAGAGGATGTGATGACCTTGCGAAAATTGGGTGCCAACAACCGTTTGATTTCACAAATTTTCTTGTTTGAAGGCAGGCTCATCACATTCATCGGTGCTGTGATTGGACTTGGAGTAGGCTTGTTGCTTTGCACTATACAGCAATGCTTTGGCGTGATTTCTTTAGGCGGAGGAAATAGCTTTATCGTAGATGCCTATCCCGTGAGCGTGCATTGGCAAGACTTAGTGCTAATCCTCGCTACTGTGCTGATAGTGGGTTTTCTTTCTGTGTGGTATCCCGTGCGTTATCTCGTGAAAAGGATACTTTAATATCGGCAGCCCACACAAGAAACTTTTGTTAATAATCTACGCATCAAGTGGGGAGCTGTTGTTAATTTCGTTACTTTTGCCGCTACATAAATTACAAATTCAAACAAATGAATAAGAAACACTTGATATGGGCATTTGGCGCAATGTTGCTCACCGCTACCGCTTGCGGTGGAAGCAAGAACCAGAAGGCAGATGCCACCCTACAAGAAATCATCTCTGTCACCGTTCCTCAATTCAATTCCGATAGTGCTTATCAGTACGTGAAGATGCAGGTAGACTTTGGACCACGTGTGCCCAACAGCAAAGAGCACGTGGATTGTGGCAACTATCTGGCAAGCCAATTGGAAAACTTCGGAGCGCAAGTGACCAACCAGTATGCCGACCTCATAGCCTACAACGGCACTTTACTCAAAGCTCGAAACATCATAGGCTCTTATCAACCCGAAAACAAGAAGCGTATTGCGCTTTTTGCTCATTGGGATAGCCGCCCGTGGGCCGACAACGACCCGAACGAAAAGAATCATTACACACCCATATTGGGCGCAAACGATGGAGCGAGCGGAGTAGGTGTATTGCTTGAGATAGCTCGTCAGATTCAGCAGCAGCAACCCAACTTAGGCATCGACCTCATTTTTTTGGATGCCGAAGACTATGGCACACACCAAAAACACACGGGCAACTTCAGCGAAGAGGCTTGGTGCTTGGGAGCACAATATTGGGCGCGAAACCCACACGTGCAGGGCTACAACGCCCGATTTGGTATCTTACTCGATATGGTGGGTGGACACAATCCTTCGTTCTACCGTGAATATCACTCCGAACGCTATGCCAAGGATGTGAACCGAAAGGTGTGGGATGCCGCACACAAGCTGGGCTATGGCAACTACTTCATAGACGAAGCACGCGGTGGAGCCACCGACGATCACCTTTTCATCAACCGCATAGCAGGCATCAAAACCATCGATATTATCCCACACAACCCAGAGGGCGATTGGGAGTTCGACCCCAATTGGCACACGGTGAAAGATGATATGGACAACATCAACCCACAAACGCTTCAGGTAGTGGGGCAAACAGTTCTGGAGGTTATCTACAACGAAAAGTAATTTTAAAAACCAAATAGATTATGTCAATCAACGAATTACAAGATGAAGTAATTGCCGAATTTAACGATTTCGACGATTGGATGGATCGCTACCAAATGCTTATCGATTTGGGCAACGAGCTTCCTCCCCTACCCGAGCAATACAAAACGGAGCAAAACCTCATTGAAGGATGCCAAAGCCGTGTGTGGCTTCACGCCGACGAAAAGGATGGTGAGATTCTCTTTCAAGCCGAAAGCGACGCTTTGATAGTAAAAGGCATCATCGCTTTGCTCATTAGAGTGCTGTCGGGGCACACACCCGATGAGATATTGGATGCCGACCTTTATTTTATCGACCGAATTGGGCTAAAAGAACATTTGTCGCCCACTCGCAGCAACGGACTGGTATCTATGGTGAAGCAGATGCGTATGTATGCCTTGGCATACAAGGCCAAGCAGTAAATAGACCTTTTTTTTGAACCTACAAAAAAGCATCCTCCATTCATAGGCATTGAATAGAGGATGCTTTTTTAGTTTTCTACAAGCCATTCATTTGGTTATTCACTCATCGGGCTTGTATTCTAAAATATCGCCCGGCTGGCAGTCGAGCACGTGGCAAATGGCTTCGAGTGTAGAAAAACGAATCGCTTTGGCCTTGCCTGTTTTCAAAATAGATAAGTTAGCAGGGGTAATGTCTATTTTTTCGGCCAAGTCGCCCAAAGATATTTTTCTTCGAGCCATCATTATGTCAAGGTTTACTATAATTGGCATAGGTCAACAAATTTTTGTTGCGTTGTTATCTAAAACAGTTTTTTTAGATGGTTAGTTCTTGCTCCTCCTGCATACGCAGTCCCATAGCGAATATTTGCGCTACAATCAATGACACAAGCCCCAACACCAAGTTGATAGAGTCTACTAAACCAGAAAGCATTAGGTTATAGTTTTCGTTGGCAAATATTTCATTTATGGTTATCGCACTCATAACCAATGGGATAACATTGCCAACAAATGCAACAATCATCGCAATACCAAGTTTTCGTAGCCAACGCACGTTTGCCCAACAAAATATATTCTTCTTGTTGATGGATATTATCAACTTTATAAACCACACCACAGCAAAAATCTTGGCGATAATTGAAAGTGTATTGCAGAGATTATCAACCAACTTCTCAAATAAGCTCTGTTCTGCATCCAAATCAACAAGCACCATATTGAGGTGCATAGGCACATTAGACTGGGATACTGTATTGTAAATTGAGTCGCTGTAGACACCAAATGTTTTTGGCATAAATGCCAACGGTCGCATATTTATTCCTTTGTATTCCATCTCTATCGAATTTTGTGCGGCAGCATCCATTCCTGCTCTAAACCCATCCATTCCTGCATGTGCTATGAAATAAACTTGTTGAAACACCGAGAAACTCAACACCAGCACCACAAGTAGGCAAAGTATATTCAATCTATTCTTCATAATGCAACAGTCTCCTCTTTAGTTGTTAGCGTTGCATTCTCTTCCCAGTTGTAGTCTGCTTTTATTTTCCGCATCCAGCCATAAATCAGCACCACCACCACTGCTGCTATGCAGGTGAAAACAATCTGATACACAGGCGGCACAAGTTCGTTTACCTCGGTCACGTCGGGATAGGTCACCATCAGCCACGCTGCTACGCTGTTGTTCACCACGTGCATCACAATCACTGGTATCAAGCTTGCCGTGCGATAATATACCCACCCAAAGACAATACCTATCAAAAAGGCGGGAAGTATTTGAGCTGGGTTGATGTGGAACACCCCAAATATGGCAGCCGAAATCAAAATAGCTGTTGTGGGCGAATATTGCTTGAGCAAGGAGCGGGCGATTGCGCCGCGAAACACATATTCTTCTACCACAGGCCCTGCAAGGGCTATCACAAAAATACCAAGCCAAGTCGAAATCAATTCGCTAAACGTGTCTTCCATTATGTTTGGCACCCACGGCATCAGCGACATCAACATCGAAATGAGCCAAGCGCAGCCCACCATCAGCGCCGCCGCCAACACGCAATACAAAGGTGTGACAACAGGTTTGGTCACTCGAATTGCGCTTAAATACTTTTTGCGCCACAAATAGAGCATCATCAATGCCATACCCACCAATTGTGCAGGCAAAAGCACTTTCGCCATAAGCTGCACGGGGTTTAGTTCTGCTCCATCAAGAATCATCAACAACGCACAGGGAATTGCCACCACGAAAGGTGATACTACCTGAAGCAGGAAAAAATAGATTAATACTAACTTAATTGCTGTTTTCACAATTGTATTTTTTTAGATATTTCGTTCTACGTTATGTTTAGAGATTGGTTGTTATCGGATAATGGATGCGATAACCTTCACAAAATAGGTAGTTTGGGCAGCTTTTCCCACAATGGAGGTTTGACTGCAAGTGTCGTTGCTGCACTTTTCCGATTGTAGCAGTTCGTTCACGTCCAAAGCGGTGTTGCAAGCAAACAAGGCTATCAACGAAATAGCAACCGCAAAAACAGAGGTACTTAAAAATGATCTTTTCATAAGAGTATCGTTTTTTATTATTTGTTATTCAATGATTATTTATCGTTTTTCGATATGCAAAGAAATAGATACTTTTTTAATTACGCAAATAAAACGATAATTATTTATCGAAAAACAATAAATTTATATCCTATCAATCTACAACGGGCTTCTACAATAGGTCAATTTAGCTCTTCGCATCGTTGCCGCAAATATCCTTAAATCAACTCACCGACCCAAGCCGATTGAAAATTGTGACTTAAAAAGTTTCTTCAACACCCCACTCACTTCTTTCATTTTTATAGATACGCCCGTAAAGTATAGGGAAAAATAAAATTTCCGGTAATTAATTGAGGAGGGGGTACCTCAATTAATTACCGGAAATTCGCGTAAAAAAGAATAAGTTTATAATATATAGATACTTCTGACGACAACTATGCACATCTATCGCCTCAACTATGCACACTCCATTTGCTGGGTAGCTATATCTACCGCGGTAGGCATAGCTATCCAGCACAGTAGATAGGCCTTGCTACCAAAGGGAAGTGGAAAGAGCCTCATTATTCTTTTCTATTTTAACATTACAGCCACGCTTTATTCATAAAAAATGGCTACTTTTACACATCGTTAGCAAACCAAACAATACCTCGATATGAAAAAAATACAATTATACAGCATCATCATAGCTCTATTGGTGGGCATTGCAAGTTGTGGAGAATCGGAACTTTTGCGAGAAACCGCATCGCAAAAGGCAGTGAGAGAACTGATAGTGACGGCATCTATAGCCGACAACAATGGCACAAGGGTGACAGTGGT
>CAMTPA010000032.1 GCA_947074275.1 uncultured Bacteroides sp. | reverse complement strand
GCTAAACTTCCTGCTGGACGCAACTTTACAGGAGGAGAACTGAGAAAGCCTGAAGTAAAAGCTGCGTGGGATGCAGTAGATTCATTGGCTAAAAAAAGTATCTATTTGCGTCGTTCCTTTCAAACTGATAAAAAAATAGTAAAGGCGACTGCATCGGTTGCTGGTTTGGGCTTTTATGAGTTTACTCTCAATGGAAATAAAGTCGGTGAATCGGAATTTGCACCACTTTGGAGTGATTACGATAAATCGGTTTATTATAACACATACGATGTGACCGAACAACTACAAAAAGGAGAAAACGTGGCGGGTGTCTTGCTGGGTAATGGGTTTTATAATGTAACAGGTGGTAGATACCGTAAATTACAGATTAGCTTTGGTCCGCCCACACTTTTGTTTGAACTAAAGATAAACTATCAAGATGGCACAGAAGAGATTGTCTGTTCGGATGCTAACTGGAAATATGATTTGAGTCCACTTGTGTTCAATTGCATTTATGGTGGTGAGGATTATGATGCTCGATTAGAACAAGTAGGATGGGATAAGGCGCGCTTCAAAGATGCTGGTTGGCAATCGGTAGTGATTCAGGAAGCACCCAAAGGCGAGCTGCGTCCACAAGTCGCACCTCCCGTAAAGATAATGGAGCGTTATGGTGTGAAAGAGTTGAGTAAGTTGACTGCCGAACAAGTGGAGCTTGCTACCAAATCGACTAAACGCACTGTAGATGCCTCGGCACTTATTCTCGATATGGGGCAAAACTTGGCTGGCTATCCTGAAATTACGGTAAAAGGAAAGAAGGGACAAAAAATAACGTTGGTTGTTGCAGAGTCTTTGACAAATGAGGGAGCTGCCAATCAACGTCAAACGGGTCGTCAACACTATTATGAATATACGCTAAAAGGTAATGGGGTAGAGACTTGGCACCCACGCTTTTCTTATTACGGCTATCGCTACATTCAAGTAGAGGGTGCAGTGATGAAGGGGCAAAAGAATCCGGGGAAACTACCTGTGATAGAAAATATAGAGTCTTGTTTTGTCTATAATTCTGCTCCTAAAGTTTCTACTTTTGAGTCGTCAAATGAGATGTTCAATCAAACACATCGCTTGATTGAGAAAGCTGTGCGTAGCAATATGCAGTCTGTATTTACCGATTGTCCTCACCGCGAGAAGTTGGGTTGGCTTGAACAAGTGCATTTGAACGGTCCCGGTTTGTATTACAACTACGACCTTACCTCCTACATTCCACATCAAATGCAAAATATGGCAGATGCTCAACATCTTGATGGAGCAATGCCTACTACGGCTCCAGAGTATGTGGTGTTTGAGGGACCAGGAATGGACGACTTTGCACAGTCACCCGAATGGGGTAGTGCGCTCATTGTTACTCCGTTTATGTATCGTGATGCGTATGGTGATGACTCGCTGATTCGCAAGTACTATCACCAAATGCGTCGATATTTGGATAGCTTGACAGCTCGTTCCGATAAAGGTATTGTTTCGTTTGGATTGGGCGATTGGTATGATTACGGCGATTTTAAAGCTGGTTTTTCGCGCAATACTCCAGTGGCTTTGGTGGCTACTGCACAATATTATATGGATATACTTTATTTGATTGAAGCCGCCCAATTGGTAGGAAATGTTCAAGATGTGGCATACTACACTCAGTTGGCAGAAGAGGTTAATCAAGCTTTTCACCGTGAGTTTTATAATAGCGAAACTAAGCAGTATGGCACAGGAAGCCAATGTAGCAATGCGCTACCCTTGTTCTTAAATATGGTTGCGCCACAAAATCGCCAAGCAGTGACCGATAACTTAGTGGCTGATATTCAAAAACACGGCAATCGCCTTACTACGGGTGATGTGGGCAATCGCTATCTGTTTCAAGCATTGGCACAAAATGGATTGAACGAATTGATGTACACAATGCACAACCACGATGAAGCACCTGGCTACGGATTCCAATTAAAGTTTGGTGCAACAACTCTTACCGAACAGTGGGATCCTCGTCAAGGTTCTTCTTGGAATCACTTTATGATGGGGCAGATTGATGAGTGGTTTTTCCGTTCGCTGGCAGGTTTCGAGGCTTTCAAGATGGTAGATGGAAAACAGGAACTTATCATTCGTCCTTGTCCTGTGGGTGATTTGACTTTTGTCCGTGCCTCTACCGAAACACTTTATGGCAAAGTGCTTGTCGACTGGAAACGTGAAGGTGATAAGTTTGTGCTATCTGTTGAAATTCCCATAGGAAATACAGCCAAAATTTATATGCCCGATGGTAGTACGCAGATTGCAGTGGGCAGTGGCAAGCACCATTTAGAATGTTTTTTATAACTGAAATACAACCCTTACGATGAAAATAATAAATAAACTATTTCTGATAGTAACACTATCTACTCTTGGTCACACGACGCTTTGTGCCGAGCGCATAAATATGAAACAAGCTGGTGCTAACTCTTGTGGAGAACACGCTGAGACTAATACTCAACTGATACAAGAAACAATTAAGCACTTGGAAGAAGAAGGTGGTGGAACCTTATTTTTCCCTGCTGGAACTTACTTGACTGGCCCAATCGAATTAAAAAGTAATATGACTATTGAGCTTGAGGCTGGTGCGGTACTAAAGTTCTCGGACGATTTCGACCTCTACTTGCCTTATGTAGAGGTGCGCCACGAGGGTGTAATGATGAATAGTTTTCATCCGCTCATCTATGCACGCAATGCGGAAAACATCACAATCAAAGGTGAAGGCACGCTCGATGGTCAAGGAAAAGCTTGGTGGAATGAGTTCTTTAAAGTGTTTGTTGACTTGCGTGATAATGGGAAACGCACAATCAATAAATATCAAACGATGTTTGATGAGGCCAATGATGATGCCGCTATTCGTGCAGAAGTAAACGAAGATTGGCACGGCACACTCGATCGTCGTTTTTTTCGCCCTCCTTTCATACAGATGCTTCATTGCAAAGACATTCGCATCGAAGGGGTAAAGATTATCAATTCTCCTTTCTGGACTATTAATCCGCAATTTTGTGACAATGTGTTTGTACGCGGTATCACACTCAACAATCCTCCTTCGCCCAATACCGATGGCATTAATCCCGAATCGTGCAAAAATGTGCATATCAGCGATTGTCATATTTCGGTAGGCGATGATTGCATTACTATCAAATCGGGGCGCGATGCGCAAGCGCGCAACATTGGTGTGCCTTGCGAAAATATCACCATAACCAATTGCACAATGCTTTCGGGGCACGGCGGTGTAGTGATAGGTAGCGAAATGAGTGGTGGCGTGAAGCGTGTGACGATAAGCAACTGTGTATTTGATGGAACCGATCGTGGTATTCGCTTGAAATCTACTCGTGGTCGTGGTGGTGTGGTAGAAGATATTCGTGTGAGCAACGTTGTGATGAACAATATCAAGCGTGAAGCATTGGTGTTCAACTTGAAGTATAGCCAAATGCCCCAAGAACCAATGAGCGAACGCACACCTGTCTTTCGCAATGTGTTTGTTTCGGGGGTTTCGGTGCGCAATGTCAATACACCTATTAAAATTGTTGGTTTGGAAGAAGCTCCTATCACCGACATTGTATTGCGTGACATATTCGTGCAGAATGCCAAAGCTCCTTGCGTATTTGAGGACTGCAAAGATTTGGTGTTGGACGACGTGATGGTAAATGGCAAAGAGGTGACGCTTTAAAAAACAGAGGATTATGATAATGAAAAGAGCAATTCTGATTGGCTGTTTGTGTAGTTCGGTAATGGGTGGTATGGCTCAAACCTACGAAACAAAGTTTGAACGCCCATTAAGCGCGGTGCTCAACGATATAAGCACACGTTTTGGTGTTCGCCTAAAGTACGATGTAGACACCGTAGGGAAAATGCTGGCTTATGCCGATTTTCGTATTCGCCCTTATTCGGTAGAGGAATCTTTGACCAATGTGCTGGCTCCTTTCGATTACAAGTTTGTGAAACAGAATGCCACTACTTATAAAATAAAGCCTTATGAATACGCTCGTCGTACCGATGCCGATGGTGAGAAAATGCTTGCTTATTTAAGCTCGCTCTACTCCAACAAAGAGGCTTTCGAGCTGCGCAAAGATAGTGTGCAGCAAGAGATTCGTCATCGTTTAGAGTTAGATGCAGCTTTGGCAAAATGTGCTCCCAATCCACACGTTACACTTTCTAAAATACGCAAATACGATGGCTATTCGGTGCAAAACTTTGCGCTCGAAACCTATCCAGGTATTTATGTTTGTGGCTCAATATATACTCCGCTTTCTAAAGGAAAGCATCCGCTAATTATCTGTCCCAATGGACATTTTAATCAAGGCCGCTATCGCACCGACCAGCAACAGCGTTTGGGCACATTGGCACGAATGGGTGCTATCTGTGTAGATTATGACCTGATAGGGTGGGGTGAATCGGAAAAACAAGTGGGAAAAGAAGCGCACCACAATAGTCAGGCACATACCGATCAGATAATAAATGGTTTGTTGATACTCGATTATATGCTCGGCAATCGCAAAGACATAGACTTTTCACGCATCGGTTTAAATGGTGGTTCGGGAGGAGGTTCGCAAGTTGTATTACTCTCTGCTCTCGACAATCGTTTTACGGCAGCAGCTCCTACGGTCAATCTTGCTTCGCATTTTGATGGAGGGTGTCCTTGCGAAAGCGGTAAACCCATTCAACTTGCGGGTGGTGGTACAAACAATGCGGAGTTAATGGCGTTTTTTGCTCCTAAACCAGTGCTTGTTGTTTCCGATGGGGGGGATTGGACCGCTTCTGTTCCTCAGTTGGAATTTCCATATCTGCAATATGTTTATGGCTTTTATGATGCCCAGTCTCAGGTACGCAATGTACACCTACCTACCGAACGACACGATTTTGGACCGAATAAACGAAATGCCGTATATGATTTCTTTGGTGACGTGTTTGATTTGGATTGTTCAAATATAGACGAATCGAAAGTGACCATTGTTGCCGAAGAGGTGCTTTACGGTATGCCAACCGTTTTGAAAAAATAAGCGTTTTTTTAGCAGAACAGATTATACTCAAAGAGCCAATGACCATCGACGGTCATTGGCTCTTTGAGCATATATTTAGTGCGAAAATAGACTTCTTAGAAATGACTGCTTCCATCAAAGCAGTGAGTACAAACTTTGCATTTAGGAAGCCCAATAGCCTCTATAAGTGTTTCGAGTGTGTTGAACTTTAGCGAGGTCAGCCCCAAACGCTCACGGATAATTTCTACCATCTTTTGGTATTCGGGCGAGTCGGTTGTGGCATACTTTTCTAAATTCTTGTTTTCATCGCCTTCAAGCTCTTGAATAATGCGTCGTGTGATGAGTTCGAGTGGACTTTTTGAAGCGGTAAAACCGATAAATTCGCAAGGATAAACAAGGGGTGGGCAAGCGATACGCATATGCACCTCTTTGGCACCATAATCAAAAAGTATTTTCACGTTGTCACGAAGCTGAGTGCCGCGAACGATGGAGTCGTCGCAAAACAACAAACGCTTGTTGTTCAGCATCGCACGGTTTGGGATGAGTTTCATTTTCGCTACCAAATCGCGCATCTCTTGATTGCTGGGAGTGAAGCTACGTGGCCAAGTAGGTGTATATTTTGAGATAGCACGATGATAAGGCACTCCTTTTCCTTCGGCATAGCCCAATGCCATACCTACACCCGAATCGGGAATGCCACAGGCACAATCTACTTGCGAGTCATCTTTTTGTCCCATTTTCACTCCACTTGTAAAGCGCACCTCTTCAACGTTTCGTCCCTCGTAGCACGACGTAGGGAAACCGTAATACACCCATAGGAAAGAGCATATTTGCATCTGCTCATTGGGTTTGCGAAGCTGGGTGATGCCCTCGTTGGTAATGTGAACAATTTCGCCCGGTCCTAAATAGCGTTCTATCTCATAATCGAGGTTGGGAAAACTGGTCGACTCGCTGGTGACTGCGTATGCGCCTTCTTTTTTGCCAACCACAATGGGTGTTCTACCCAAAAAATCGCGTGCGGCAATAATGCCGTTTTCGGTCAGGAGTAGCATCGAACAAGAACCTTTGATGTGTTTAAATACATTTTCGATGCCTTCCACAAAATCTTTTCCTTGTGTGATAAGTAATGCGATAAGTTCTGTTTGGTTGATATTTCCTTGGCTCAATTCGGCAAAGTGCATATTCTGTTCAAGCAGTTTGGCTTCAATCTCGTCGATGTTTACAATTTTTGCTACTGTCACAATTGCAAAACGCCCTAAGCGCGAATTGATTAAGATGGGCTGCGCGTCGGTATCACTGATAATACCTATTCCTGCATTGCCTTTAAACTTGTCCAATTCAGCTTCGAACTTAGAACGAAAATACGAACTTTCTAAATTGTGTATTCTACGAATAAATCCTTCCGCTTTACTATAAGTTGCCAACCCGCCACGTTTTGTGCCCAAGTGTGAATTGTAATCTGTGCCATAAAACAAGTCGGTAATACAACTCGCTTTGGATACCGTTCCAAAAAAACCTCCCATAAGTTTGTTTATCTCTTTATTAGTTGTTTTTAAATATGAAAGCACAAAGTTATCAATATTACATTTCTATGAAAAAAAGCATCGCTCTTTTTTCTGTATATCATAAAAAAACGGTTGGAGACAAACAACTGTCGTGCTTTTAATTTTTTGTTTTTGTACGATTTACTCCAGCACCAAACAATGCAAAATCGCCCAAACAAGGATCGTCGGGGAAAATTGCTTTGAAGAAATCGGTTATTTCTTTTGCCGTTTTAAAACTGGCTGTTTTGCTTTGTGTAATGCCCAGTTCCAAAGCCATTTGATGAACGTGTGTATCGAGTGGAATAATCAAATTGCGTGGATGCAGTTTTTCCCAGCATCCAATGTCTACTGCAGAGTCTTTACGAATCATCCAACGCATAAACATATTGAGCTTCTTTTGTGCTGAAGTTTTAGAAAATCCTAATCCATAGAGCAATGTCTCGATGGGCAATCCTTTGTTCTCTTGTACTATCCAATCTTGCAAACTGTGATGTTGCAAATAGACCGTTTGAAGAAAGTGAAACATACTGGCAATATCTTTGTTGGCAAGGGTGCGGTAAAAGGTTTTGTCTCCCTCTTTAAAATCCTCTTTCCATTGTCCCGAAATCACATAAGCGTGTGGCTGTCGGCTCATCATCGTGTCCAAACGCTGGGCGGCATCAATAATCATTTTCCGTCTGCCAAACGAAATATAGGCCGTGAGCAAACCACTCACCTCAATATCTTGTAGCTTGGTGTAGCTACAAGGAAACTGTATTGGGTCGCTTTCGATAAAAACGGGTTGATGATATTGGTGGGCCAAGGCTATGAGTTGTTTTTGAAGTTGGTTCATTAATTGATAGTTTAAGCGAGTGACTGTTTATAGTATAAACACATCAGAGTGGAATAAATTGCTTTGTTGCAGACGATTTAACAAACCAAGTACATTAAAAAACAAAATATTATCACTGAGTTTTTTTCTTTGAATAGCCAACACACTCTTTAGGAAATACCATTCAGTAGAGTCGCATGACGAGCTTACTTGGGCGGATATATAGATTTAGGTGCAACAATACCCGGATGTTGTTGATGAAAACACCCGGATGTTCTACTATAAAACATCCGGGTGTTTTATATCACAACATCCGGATGTTTTTTCTATTCACTCTCTGTTTTTTTTAATGTGTTGTAGAATAACAGAAGCGTTGCTTTGTGTAACCTCAACATTTATAGAGGGTAAGTCGTATTCGGTTTTAACTCACAATGCATCGTTCAAATCGGAGAATTATTTTTCAAGAAGAGAACACTTTTTTATTTTTTTGCTGATTTATTTGGAAAAACTTGTTTGAGGCATTATATTTGCCTCCACGTTATGAAAACTATTTATGATGATTTATAGCTTAACGAACGCCAGTTCAAAGAATTCGAATGTGACTATCGACTCTGGTAGGCTCTTGTAGCTTGCTTTAGAGATTCGATTGCATTTGTGTTCTTTGACTTATTGAACACCTTTCTGTGATTTGTGCATCGGTGCAAGTCAGAGGAAGGATTTTTGTTTGTGGGCTGCTTCGTGATAATCATTACCCCTCTTTATTGATATTTACCATACGTCTCTCTATCGATGGCGAAAAGTAAATATACTACTGTTTAATTTCTTATGCGATACACTTAATCGCACTTATTTATTATTATAAACTTTTCGATTGCACTATTTGTATATTGCTTATAGGCAATAGCAGTTTGTGCATTATTCTAAGCTATTAATAACCTCATAAATTTGTTGATAATGGAAAATAATATAGAAACTCCCGATTTTGAACAAGACGATTTCGACAAAATATTCGCAGATCTTATCTCTGTATCTACGGGCGAAAATGAAAAAACTGAAGAAAAAAAGAAAACACGTATGCAGCGACGACAGACTAATGAGATTGCGGTAGATGGCGATCGGTTTGCATTGGTGCCCTATATGCACGAAGGGGTGGCGTATATGATTCCGAAAAATCTGAAAGAAGATTATGTTTTTAGTCGTATGGAGCTATGCGTATTTCGTCAGAATGTGCCTTTGGAAGTGGGTAAAACCTGTATTTATGAAAATGTAGAAATAGAGGGCTATGTGAGTTTTTTCCTGAGTCTTAAAGAACTGGATTCTACGGTGATGCCCTCTGATGAAGAAAGGGTGTTGGTGCTTCTTTATCGTGAGGGTGAACCTCAGCCATTGGCTGGCAAGTTCGAGTATCCTCTATCCGATGAATATTATTGTGATTTTTCGACCGATTTAGACGAACTACCTCCAGGAAAATACTTTTTGTTGATGCGCAATGTGAAGTGCGAGACGAATGAGAAATATTTTAATCGTTGGAAACGACACAGTCGGTTTGAATTTACCGTGCTACCCAAAGGTGAGGATTTGAAACATCCTGTTATTTGTAGTGCCAACGTAGAAAAAGCTGCTTTGAAAAATACAAACCAGCAGCAATTGTGTGCGGGTGATATTTTGGTAAATCTAAAAGCAGATATTTTTCCTGATAAGATGGATGAGTATACGGTGTGTTGTTTCAACCAGAATTTGTGTATGATGGGAAAAAATAATGTGCTTTATGCTAACGGAGCTTTGCCTCCAATAAATTCTATTTCTCTTGCCATTAACTCCTCTTTTATTTGGATGCCTGGAGATTATTTTTTGATTGTGAAACACAATGGAGAACCTTTTTATCGGTACGATTTTGCTCTGCAAAACGATAAGATAATAGAAAAGAAAGGGCATCTGATAAAGATAAATGATGAAAACTATTTTCTTGGGAAATATCTGATTGAAAGAAATAGTGGTTGGAATGGGTTGGGAGAGTCGATGGGCACTATCGCCATCAAGCAGAAAGTGTTGGAACATTATAGCAGAAACCGAATAAATGCAATGCGCAAAGAGCACGGTTTAAACCAATTGGAGTATAACAACCACTATATATACACCACCGATTACGATTCGGGGAATAATGCTATTTTGCGATGCTTTTCTAAAATAATCAATGAAGATTATTCTTGCTCTTCAAAGGATTGCGCTACGCTTGTAGAGCCACGCAATGCAGTAGACCCGTACGAAGAGGTGAACAACTTGCTTGAAAGCTGTAATGATAGCACCATTTGCTTGTACAACATCGGAAGCCTGCTGGCTGGTGGTGGGAAAGCTGTGGTACAACGATTCGAAAAGAAATTGCATCAATTCAAACAATGGTCGTTGTTTCTGAAAGGAACCGAAGCTGAAATAAATCAGCTGTTGGAAGCAAACCCCACTTTAGCTCGTTTTTTCCCTTCCGAAAACAGAATAGAACCGCAAGATGCAAACGAACAAGAAATAATGCACTTTCTGCAATTGCAGTTGAAGCGATTTAGTTTGCATTTGCTACCCGAGACACAAGACAAATTAGCTAAGCTTTTTATCAAAGCACATCAAGAGGGAATGTTGAGCAACTGGAATGAAGATTATGTAATCGATTTTGTTCGCAATGGAATTATGCCACGTTATCAAAACCGAATATTACGGGCAAAGAAAGCCAAAGATAAGAATACGAAATTACATCTTTCTACCATTCGCCCGTCCGATGTGGATGAACATTACATACTGAAAGGCAAATACTCATTTGATGAAAGTATGTTGGAGTTAAATAAAATGGTGGGACTGACAAGTGTGAAACAAAATATGACAACTGCATTCAATAGGATGTGGTTTAATGAGCAACGCCAGAGAATGGGTTTGAATATCGTTTTGGAAGATTGTCATCATATGATTTTTACAGGAAATCCGGGGACAGGCAAAACAACTGTGGCAAAGATGGTAGGCAAAATTTATCGTTCGCTGGGGGTGCTATCCAAAGGCGAAGTGGTGGTGACAGAGCGAAGCCAAATGGTGGGGCGATACATCGGTGATACCGAAAAGAATATGCAAGCTGTGCTGAACCAAGCGCGGGGCAATGTGTTGTTTATCGACGAGGCATACACGCTATGCGATGGAGGTGACGACAGGAAAGATTTCGGTATGCGTGCTATTGAATGCTTGCTTACCGTGTTGGCGCAAAAGAATCCGGATATGCTGGTGATTATGGCAGGGTATGATAAAGAAATGGCTAAAATGATGGAAACCAATCCTGGACTGAAAGGGCGTTTTCCACATACTTTTCATTTCGAAGATTACTCCTCGCAAGAGCTGTTGGATATAGCCGAACATATATTTTCGAAAGAAGAATATCGGTTGACTGCTGAGGCGCGTGAAAAACTACTCTCTACGATAACTGAAACCATTGCTATAAAAGATTCTTTTTTTAGTAACGCACGTTGGGTGGAACAGTATGTTCGTAATGGGATAATGCCTGCAATGGCAAATCGCATTATTAAAATGGCTGCACCAATCGATAAGAACTTGTTTCAGCAAGTGGAGGTAGAAGATGTAATTGCAGCGTTTGAGAAGTTTAATATCCGCAACAGGTCTGCTCATCAAGGCAGGAATCGAGTAGGGTTTAGAGTTTGATTGTTCGCATAACTAAAAGTTATAACGTATAAAAAGAAACAATTGGTATGTAAACTTAGGATGCTGTATCTTTGCACTCGGAAAATAATTATAAACGAAATACAAAGATATGGCATCTAAATTGATAAAGACGTTGCAAGCGCACAACAAAAAAATCTACGTGGGACTTCTTTCCTTCATTACACTCTTTTTATTGCTCGATTATATTCCGGGCTTACAAGCTGCTTCAAACTGGGTTACTCCTCCTGTGGCACTTTTTCTTGGATTGGCTTTTGCATTGCTTTGCGGGCAAGCACATCCCAACTTTAATAAAAAGACTTCAAAATATCTCCTGCAATACTCAGTGGTAGGTTTGGGTTTTGGTATGAATCTACACTCTGCGGTAGCTTCGGGAAAGGAAGGTATGGCATTTACGGTAATATCCGTTATCGGAACGCTTGCCATAGGTTTTTTTATGGGACGCAAGCTTTTTAAGCTCGATAAGAAAACATCCTATCTGATTGGCTCGGGTACAGCTATTTGTGGTGGTAGTGCTATTGCGGCAGTAGGGCCTGTGATGCGTGCTAATGACTCTGAGATGTCTGTTTCTTTAGCTACAATTTTCATTTTGAATGCTATCGCATTGTTTATATTCCCTGCAATAGGTCACGCGCTCGATATGACGCAGCAACAGTTTGGAACTTGGGCTGCAATCGCTATCCACGATACCAGTTCGGTAGTAGGCGCAGGGGCAGCTTATGGAGAAGAAGCTTTGGGTATAGCCACTACTATAAAGCTAACACGTGCGCTTTGGATTATTCCAATGGCATTTTTTACCTCTTTCGTATTTAAAACAAAAGGACAAAAAATTACAATTCCGTGGTTTATCTTCTTCTTTGTAGGTGCAA
This sequence comes from uncultured Bacteroides sp., assembly GCA_947074275.1. Classification (GTDB taxonomy): domain Bacteria; phylum Bacteroidota; class Bacteroidia; order Bacteroidales; family Bacteroidaceae; genus Bacteroides. The sequence goes on along the minus strand of CAMTPA010000032.1, from coordinate 22,591 downwards.
TGGTAGTAAATACCTATTTACTCAATGGAGTGCCACAAATAGGATTGGCTATTAATGAGTTGGCACGCAAAACATTGACGATTACTATGTTTTTCATTGGAGCTTCGCTTTCGATGAATGTAATCAAAGCAGTGGGATTACGTCCCTTGATATTGGGTGTATTGCTTTGGCTCATCATTAGTGTAGCATCTCTTGCCTATATTATGTGGATTTAAGATAATAAGATTAATTAGTTTGTTTACAAAAAAGGTTAGCATCAGTTCGATGCCAACCTTTTTTTTATCTATCTATGCGTTTACCTTCTGATATAGCATTCACAGGGCAAACCAAACGGCACAGTTGACACCCTACGCATTTATCAACTATTAAATTAGGAGTACGTCCTTTAATCAATTCAATGGCTTGATGTCCACCATCGCGACAAGATAAGTAGCAGCGGCCGCATTTCACACAACTGCTTAAATCAAAAACAGGATACACTATACTGCTTCGATTGAGGTCGGAAGCCGGTATTATATCTTTCAAGGCACAACCCACCAATTCTTGCAATGAATGGATTTTTTGCTCTTTCATAAAAAGCTTTAACCCCTCTGTTAAGTCTTCAATAATACGCTGTCCATACTCCATAACAGCTGTACACACTTGCAAATTTGAGGCACCTATCATAATAAAATCCAAAGCATCTCGCCAAGTTTCTATGCCGCCAATGCCGCTAATGGAGTGATGAGCAGGGTGGAATTTCATTGCAGTATCACGCATAAAACGCAATGCAATGGGCTTCACTGCTTTGCCTGAATAACCTGATATTGCAGTTTTTCCACATACCCCTTTGTCTAACGTATTATGAAAATCTACTGTTGTCAATGACTTAATAGTGTTGATTCCCGATATGCCTATTGCTCCTCCACGCATTGCAGCCTCTACAAAAGCATCGGGTGAACTAAGATTTGGAGTCAACTTAGCCAATATAGGCAGATGTGTGTTTGTTTTGCACGCACGTGTATAAAGTTCTACCAACTCACTGTTTTCTCCTGTATCCGAACCCATATTTTTGAAAGTCATCTGAGGACACGAGAAATTACATTCAATAATATCCGCTCCGCCATTTTCTGTTACTAACTGCGCAAGTTCTCCCCATTCCTTTTCATCGCTTCCCATTATGGATACAATAATCAATTTTGTGGGATAATCTTTTTTTAAACGCTTTATCCATTTCAAATCTTTTTCGATGGAGTGTTCAGATATTTGTTCAAAGTTTTTAAACCCATTAAAATGTCCATTCTCTTTTTCGCTAATCTCAAAGCGCGGCGAAACTTCTTTGCAAGTGACATAGCCTACTGTTTTTGTTGCTATGCCTCCCCATCCTGCTTCTAATGCGGAGGCGCACATCTCATAGTTGCTACTGATGACTGAAGATCCTAAAACAAAAGGGTTTTCACATTCGATACCGCAAAAATCAATTTTTAAATTGGGCTCATCAATTGTGTCTTGAGTGTGAAGACGAACTTCATCTCTTATATAATCCATCAAAAACGGTATATCTATCGGCAAATCTACTCGTCCTCTTATACAGGCTTTGATGCAGTTTTGTGTTTCGCAAGTTGCACAGTCGGAGTTGTCTTTCAACCTCAAGGCTGCTCCTGCTTTATTTTTGAAATAATAGGAGCGAATGATTTTTCCCGTATCAATTTTGCCACACACTTTTGAGCAAGGTGGATTGTTGCACAGCAAACAACGTGACAATTCGTTTTCTGTATAGATAGAGCTTTTTTTAATTTGATTTTTCATTGCATAAGATTTTTGATTTAGCCAATATAATAAGAATACTATAATCTGCTAAATATTTGCCTTAGAAAATTGTATAAAAAATAAGGTGTTCGACAATGTCAAACACCTTATTGTAACTGTTTAAGATATAAATTGTTTATTTATTCTCTTTCAGGCGATCGAATATTTGTGCTTCCAGCTCTTCTGCCAATTCAGGGTTGTCAATGACGCATTGTTTTGCAGCGTCACGTCCTTGTCCCAATTTGGTGTCATTGTAGCTATACCACGAACCGCTTTTTTTCACGATTCCCATATCAGCACCTAAGTCGATGATTTCTCCAGCGCGCGAAATACCTTCTCCAAACATAATGTCGAACTCTGCTCTACGGAATGGAGGGGCTACTTTGTTTTTGATAACTTTCACTTTGGTCAGTTTACCAAGCATCTCTTCTCCATCCTTAATTGGAGAGCTACCACGAATATCAAGACGGACTGATGCGTAGAACTTCAAGGCATTACCACCCGTTGTTGTTTCAGGATTGCCAAACATAACACCAATCTTTTCGCGGAGCTGATTGATAAAGATACATGTGGTGCGAGTTTTGCTTACTGCCGAGGTCAACTTGCGAAGAGCTTGCGACATCAATCGAGCTTGTAATCCCACTTTGTTATCACCCATATCACCTTCGATTTCCGCTTTGGGTGTGAGGGCTGCAACCGAGTCTATTACAATGATGTCGATAGCTGAAGAGCGAATCAGTTGTTCGGCTATTTCGAGAGCTTGTTCTCCATTATCAGGTTGTGATATAAACAGATTGTCTACATCTACTCCAAGCTTTTCGGCATAAAAACGGTCGAAAGCGTGTTCGGCATCAATAAACGCTGCGATGCCGCCTGCCTTTTGTGCTTCGGCAATGGCGTGGATAGCCAAAGTAGTTTTACCCGATGACTCAGGACCGTATATTTCGATTATTCTACCACGAGGATAACCACCTACACCCAAAGCTGCATTTAGTGCTATCGAACCAGTAGGAATCACTTCGATTTGTTCTACTACCTCATCGCCCATTTTCATAATAGAACCTTTACCGAAGTTTTTTTCTATTTTGTCCATAGCAGCCTGCAAGGCTTTTAGTTTTTCGTTTGATGCCATTTTACTTCCGTTTTCAAAATTTAGTTCATCTTTTTTTGCCATACTGTTTTTATTAAAATCGTTTGTCTTGCCTTACAATGCCAATATTTGCGTTGCGTGCTCTTTGGTTTTTATCTCTTTAGGGGTAAATATTTTCTCTATTACCCCCTTCTCATCAATCAAGAAAGTAGTTCGGAAAGTTCCCATATATTTGCGTCCTGCCAATGTTTTTTCTCCCCATACTCCAAAATCCTCTACCAACTTCTTGTCGGTATCGGCTATAAGAGGGAAAGGAAGAGCATTTTTAGCGATGAACTTTTGATGTGATTGCTGGCTGTCTATGCTAACACCAATCACCTCATAACCCGCTTTTTGCAATGCAGCATAATTGTCGCGCATACTGCAAGCTTCGGCTGTGCAACCTGGAGTGCTGTCTTTGGGATAAAAATAAAGTATTACTTTCTTCCCTTTGTAGTCACTTAAACGAATTTCTTTTCCATTTTCGTCTTTTCCCAATATATCGGGAGCTTTATCACCTACATTCATCATTGTTATACTTCTAAGTTTTTGTCAAACTCTTCGTGCCAAGGCAATCCTTGTTTGTTGAGTTGTTCCATAAATGGGTCTGGGTTAAACTCCTCTACATTCCAAACTCCCGGACGTTTCCACTCACCTTTAAAAAACATCATAGCACCAATCATAGCAGGCACACCAGTGGTGTAGCTCACTCCTTGCATACCTGTTTCTTCGTATGCTGCACGGTGGCTGCAATTGTTATAGATGTAGTATGTGCGTTCTTTACCATCTTTCAAGCCGCGAATACGACAACCGATAGATGTTTCGCCCTCGTAGTTTTCGCCCAAATCTTGTGGGTTAGGCAGCACGGCTTTCAGAAACTGCAATGGAACGATTTCCATTCCGTTGTAATTGATTGGTTCGATGCTTGCCATACCTATGTTTTGAATCACTCGAAGATGTGTCAGATACTCTTGTCCGAATGTCATCCAAAAACGAGCACGCTTGATGGTTGGGAAGTTTTTCACCAACGATTCCAATTCTTCGTGATATAGCAAATAAGAATCGCGTGGGCCGATGTTTGGATAAGTAATATCTTGATGTATTGAAAGAGGAGCGGTAGTTACCCATTCTCCATTCTCAAAATAACGACCATTTTGAGTAATCTCACGAATGTTGATTTCTGGATTGAAGTTGGTAGCAAAAGCTTTGTGATGATCGCCTGCATTGCAATCCACAATATCCAAGTATTCCATTTCATCGAAATAGTGCTTGGCTGCATAAGCGGTAAAGATACCACTAACACCCGGGTCGAAGCCACAACCTAAAATAGCAGTTAAGCCAGCATCTTCAAAGCGTTTTTTATAAGCCCATTGCCAGCTATATTCAAAGTGAGCTACATCTTTTGGTTCGTAGTTGGCTGTATCCAGATAGTTGACACCAGCTTGCAAACAAGCTTCCATAATAGTCAAGTCCTGATAAGGAAGTGCCACGTTTATCACCATCTCCGGCTTGAAGTCATTAAACAAAGCTACCAGCTCATCTACGTTGTCGGCATCTACTTGCGCCGTTTTGATATTTGGGTTACCGATGGCTTTTACAATAGCATCACATTTTGACTTTGTTCTACTGGCAATCATAATGTCAGTGAAAATCTCGGCATTTTGTGCCACTTTGTGCGCTACGACAGTACCTACACCGCCCGCACCGATAATAAGAACTCTACCCATTTCTTTATTCTATGAATTAAAAATTAAGTATTTAAGAATTTGTTTAGGAAGCAAATATACGTCAATTATTTGAAGTTGATGATTCGTTCCACTCTTTTTTTATTGCTATCTTGTCAAACAAAAATATAGCCATTATGTTATTTTTGATATATTTGCGGCTTGTTTTTAAACCTAAACATTATTTATAATGAGAAAATTGTTTTTTAGTATGCTCGTTGCTGGCACAGCTTTCGCAATGAGTTCTTGCCAATCGGCAAAAGAGGCAGAACCTTTGTCGGCACTGAGTGGAGAATGGCATATTGTGGAAGTGAATGGTGCTCCTTTGAAAGTTGGTGCCAACCAAGAAACTCCATTTATAGGTTTCGATACCGAAACAGGACAAATGTTTGGATATAGTGGATGCAATCGGATGATGGCTTCGTTTGATGTGAACACCAAACCCGGAAAACTCGATTTAGGTTCGGTGGGATCTACACGTATGGCGTGCCCCGACTTATCGCTCGAACACAGCATTCTTACTGCATTGGCCGATGTAAAGGCTTTTAAGAAAGAGAAAGACGATCGCATAGCACTCTGTTCCGAAACGGATAAAGCTTTGCTTTTGTTGGAGAAGATTCCTCCTTTCACAGTGAGTGACTTAGCTGGTAAATGGCTGATAACAGAGGTGGATGGCGAACCAGTGTCTGCTGGTATGGAAAATCAACCTTTTATAGAGTTTGATGTAGAAGCCAATCGCATTCACGGCAACGCTGGTTGCAACATTATGAATGGGGAGTTTAAGGCGGATGCAAGCGATCCTACGGTATTATCTTTTCCGGGTGTGATAACAACAATGATGTCGTGTCCTGATATGGATGTGGAAAGTAAAATTATTGCTGCTGTCAATAGCGTGCAGTCGTTTGCTAAAGTTCCCGGTGGTGTGGGGCTATACAATGGCGAAGGTCAGTTGGTGCTGGTTATCGAAAAGCAATAGCATTTTATTTTTCAATAGAACAAAAAGAGTTGGTTCGTAAAGAGCCAACTCTTTTTTGTTCTATTGTGTCATTCTACGCCTTGTTTAGTTTCACTATTTTCATAGCCTTGAAACTTTTGTTTCAACAAGGCGAAACTTTTGTTTCAAGGGGGAGAAACTTTAGTTTCAATGCGGTGGAACTAAATGGACTGTTAACAGCTGATAAATAGAGTGTTGTAGTTTTACTATTTCAATATGCTGTGTTCAAAATCAAAAGAGACGTTTTTGCTGACAAAAACAGCAAAAACGTCTCTTTTTTTATAAAGTCTTGTAAATAACCTATAATAGCCTTTAATGTATCGCTTTCTGCATCCTTTTTGGTGTCGAAATGTAGAAAATATAGAGTACATTTTGCAAGCATTATCGTCTCAGAAGTATATATGAAGGATTTTAGAATGAAGAAATTTTTGTTATTAGGCGGAATATTGTGGGTAAGCTCCGCATTTATGGCTTCTGCGCAACAGTCTTATAATCTATGGTATGACAAGCCCGCCCAAGTATGGACGGAAGCACTTCCCTTAGGTAATGGACGATTGGGAGCTATGGTGTTTGGCAACCCCGGTGTAGAACAAATACAACTCAACGAGGAGACACTATGGGCAGGTCGCCCCAACAACAACCCCAATCCCGACGCTTTGGAGAATATACCAAAAGTGCGAGAATTGGTGTTTGAAGGTAAATATTTAGAAGCGCAAACACTGGCCACCGAAAAGGTGATGTCGAAAACAAACAGCGGTATGCCTTATCAAACTTTTGGTGATTTGCGCATTGCTTTTCCAGGGCACAATCGATATACAGATTATTACCGTGAACTGAGTCTCGACTCGGCTCGCACCATTGTGAAATATAATGTGGATGGGGTAAACTATCAACGCGAAACCATCACATCCTTTCCCGATCAAGTGATAACCGTGAGGCTGACTGCCGATAAACCGGGGATGATTACTTGCAACACCACCCTCACTTCGCCACATCAAGATGTGATGATAGAGACCGAAGGAAACGAGATTTCATTATCGGGCATCTCTTCCAATCACGAGGGATTGCGTGGTAGAGTGGAGTTTCAAGGACGCGTGGCTGCCCACACCAAAGGTGGCACACAAACCGTGCGTGATGGGGTGTTGAGCATCGAAAACGCTGACGAAGCAGTGATATATACCTCTATTGCTACTAATTTCAACAATTACAAAGATATTACAGGCAATCAGGTGGCTCGTGCAAAAGAGTATTTGCACAAAGCAATGCAACAACCCTACGACCAGTCGAAGGCGGAGCACGTGGCGTATTTCAGAAATTTTATGAATCGCTCTTCGCTCGATTTGGGTGAAGATCAATATGCGCACGTGCCTACCGATATTCGTGTGGAGAGATTTAAAGACACCAACGACAATTTTCTGGTTTCTACTTATTATAATTTTGGTCGCTATTTGCTTATTTGCTCATCGCAACCCGGTGGACAACCTGCCAACTTACAAGGCATTTGGAACGATAAACTGTTTCCTTCGTGGGATAGCAAATATACTTGCAACATCAATTTGGAGATGAATTATTGGCCTGCCGAAGTGACTAATCTTACAGAACTTCACGAACCACTTTTTCAGTTAATAAAAGAGGTGAGCGAAACGGGCAAAGAAACAGCCAAGGTAATGTATGGCGCAAATGGCTGGGTGCTACACCATAACACCGACATTTGGCGTATGACGGGTGCTATCGACAAAGCACCTTCGGGAATGTGGCCAGCAGGTGGTGCTTGGCTTTGTCGTCACCTTTGGGAACGCTACCTCTACACAGGCGACAAGGAGTTTCTTCGCGAAATATATCCGATAATGAAAGAGGCGGCACGCTTCTTTGACGAAACAATGGTATACGAACCCACTACGGGGTGGTTGGTGGTATGCCCCAGCAACTCGCCCGAGAATGTACACGCAGGCAGTGGTGGAAAAGCTACTACTGCACCTGGTTGTACCATCGACAACCAGTTGGTGTTCGATTTGTGGAATCAGGTGATTGACGCTGCCGACATATTGGGCGAAGACCAAGAGTATGCACAACGCTTGGAGGGCAGGCTGAAAGAGATGGCTCCAATGCAAGTAGGTAGATGGGGACAATTGCAAGAGTGGATGTTCGACTGGGATGACCCCGAAGATGTGCATCGTCATATCTCTCATTTATACGGTCTGTTTCCCAGCAACCAAATATCACCATTTCGCACTCCCGAATTGTTTGATGCCGCTCGCACATCGCTCATTGCACGTGGCGACCCTTCTACTGGTTGGAGTATGGGCTGGAAAGTATGTTTGTGGGCACGTTTGCTCGATGGCGACCACGCCTACAAGCTAATAACCGACCAATTGACTTTGGTGCGTAATGAAAAGAAAAAAGGTGGAACCTATCCCAATTTGTTCGATGCGCATCCTCCCTTTCAAATAGATGGGAATTTTGGTTGCACGGCGGGTATTGCCGAAATGTTGATGCAAAGCCACGACGGTTTTATCTATTTATTGCCTGCCTTACCGTCTTATTGGAAAGATGGTAGTGTGAAAGGACTGGTAGCACGTGGTGGCTTTGAGATAACAGACTTGACTTGGAAAGATGGAAAGGTAAGTCGTCTGGTCATTAAATCGAAAAATGGAGGTAATTGTCGCTTGCGTTCTGCCACTCCCTTGTCGGGCAAGGGGCTGAAAGCTGCAAGAGGTGAAAATAAAAATCCGTTGTATGAAATTCCGCAAATAGCAGAACCACTCATCAACGAAAATGCAAAACTAAGTGAAGTGAAGTTTGAAAGAACATATCTTTACGATTTGCAAACAAAACCGGGTGAAGAATATACATTGATTGGAAAATAAACTAAACAGATATAAGATGAAAATTGTAGGTATGACCTTTGTCGGCTGCCTGTTGTTGGCAGGCAGTTTGCTCTCGTGTGGAACAGCTTCGAAGCAAGAGGAATCTATTAAATGGAGCGAACGTATGGCGCAATCGGAAATGGCACGCTTTCCCGAACCGTGGATGATTGAGAAAGCCACCAAACCACGTTGGGGATACACACACGGATTGGTGGTGAAATCGATGCTCGAAACTTGGAAGCAAACTGGCGATCAAACCTATTTCGACTATGCAAAAATATATGCGGATAGCTTGATAAGCAACGATGGTAAAATTAGAATGAACTATCTGTCGTTCAATATTGACAATATTAACCCCGGCAAAGCCTTATTCGATATTTATGCTCAAACCAAAGACGAACGTTACAAAGTAGCGATGGATACCTTGGTGAAGCAAATGCAAGAGCAACCACGTACTTCAGAAGGAGGTTTCTGGCACAAAAAAATATACGATAATCAGATGTGGCTCGATGGCATTTTTATGGCATCTCCCTATTTGGCTCAATACGGGGCTGTGTTTAATGACACCACTCTTTTTGATGAAGTGGTAAAACAAATCACTTTGATGGCTAAATACTCTTACGACTCTAAAACAGGCTTGTTCTTTCACGGTTGGGACGAAAGCAAAAAACAACTGTGGGCAGACAAAAACACGGGATGTTCGCCTAATATCTGGAGTCGTAGCATCGGTTGGTATGCAGCTGCGTTGGTCGATGTGCTCGATTATCTGCCCAAAACTACAAAAGGACGCGAAGATGTACTGGCTATTGTAGACACACTTGCCAAAAATATTGTGAAATATCAAGATTCTGAAACTGGTGTGTGGTGGCAAGTTACCGACCAAGGCAATCGTCAAGGCAACTATTTGGAGTCTTCTGCGTCGGCTTTATTTGTTTATTTCTTGAGCAAATCAATCAACGAAGGTTATATTTCTGCCAATGAATATGGCGATGCTACAGCCAAAGCATTCGATGGTATGATAAAGCAATTTGTGAAAGAAGAACCTAATGGCACTTATACACTGGTGAACTGCTGTGCAGTGGCTGGTTTAGGGGGTAAGGGCAATCGCGATGGTAGCTTTGCCTATTACATCAGCGAACCTATCATCGAGAATGATCCTAAATCGGTTGGCTCATTTATCTTGGCTGCTCTCGAATACGAGAAGATGGCTGAGAAGGACTCTAAATACGCATTGAAATAAAATATTATAATATCATTTGAATAATGAAAAATAAGATAACACTCTCTTTTCTATTACTACTATTTACTACAATTGGCTTTGCCCAAAAAAAATCGACTTACATTCCGTGGAAAAACGGTAAGTTGATGGTTTCTGAAGAAGGACGCTATTTGAAACACGAAAATGGCACTCCTTTCTTTTGGCTGGGCGAAACGGGTTGGTTATTGCCTCAACGCCTCGATCGCGATGAGGTGTCTTACTACTTGAATGCGTGCAAAAATGCGGGATACAACGTGGTACAAATACAAACTCTGAACGATGTACCTTCTATGAACATATATGGCCAATATTCACACATCGATGGATACAATTTTAAGAATATCAATCAGAAAGGTGTTTATGGCTATTGGGATCATTTGGATTACATTGTAGAGACAGCAGCGAAAAATGGCATCTATATTGGTATGGTGCCTATTTGGGGCACACCGGTAGACCAAGGTAAAATGAATGTGAAAGAAGCAGAGGCTTATGGCAAGTTTCTTGCCGAACGCTACAAAGATAATCCCAACATCATTTGGTTTATTGGCGGCGATATTCGTGGCGATAAAAAAACTGATGAATGGTTGGCGTTGGCTAAAACCATTCGTGCGATTGATTCCAATCATTTAATGACCTTCCACCCTCGTGGACGTACCACATCGGCCACTTGGTTCAACAACGAACCTTGGATGGACTTTAATATGTTTCAAAGTGGACACCGTCGTTACGGTCAGCGCAAAGGTGATGGCGACTATCCAATTGAAGAGAATACCGAAGAAGATAACTGGCGCTTTGTAGAAGCAAGCACATTAACCCCACTTAAACCAGTAATCGACGGTGAGCCAATTTATGAAGATATACCGCAAGGACTTCACGATGTAAATGAGACCCGTTGGATGGATTATGATATGCGCCGTTATGCTTACTGGTCGGTTTTTGCAGGTTCGTTTGGACATACCTACGGTCACAACTCTATTATGCAATTCCATCGTCCTGGCAAGATGGCTTCGTTTGGAGCGGAAAAACCTTGGTGGGATGCCTTGAAAGATCCTGGTTTTGGACAGATGCAATATCTAAAGGATTTGATGTTGGCATTTCCTTTCTTAGAAAGAGTTCCCGATCAATCGATTATTGCTGGAACAAATGGTGAGCGTTACGATAGAGCTATCGCAACTCGTGGTAACGATTATCTGTTGGTGTACAACTATTCTGGCCGTCCAATGGAAATTGATTTAGGAAAAATCAGTGGCGCGAAGAAGAATGTGTGGTGGTATAGCCCCAAAACGGGTGCGTTAGACTACATTGGCGAGTTTGATAGCAAAATTACTAAGTTTCAACACGATAGTGGCTATATGAGTGGCAACGACCAAGTGTTGATTGCTGTTGATGCAACAAAAGATTATGTGAAGAAAGATTGGACTTCATTGCCAACAGCGTACTAATAGATTGAAGATGAAATACTTTATTTTAAATATTCTTTTAGCACTTTGCTCTCTTTTTCCAACTGCTTTGTTTGGGAAAGGTGTTCAAGTAGTTGGGTTGCTTACCGAACAGATGATTGACCCGATGGGACTGGATACGGCTGAACCTCGTTTTAGTTGGCGCATCGAATCATCGGCCAATGGGGTGAAGCAAACTGCCTATCAGATATTAGTGGCATCGTCTATGGAGTTGCTCAACAAAAACGAAGGCGATTTGTGGAATTCGGGTAAGGTAGAATCTGCCGAAACCTTGTGGATCAGTTACGCTGGCACACCCCTCAAAAACAACGAGCGTGCTTATTGGAAGGTGAGAAGCTACACCAACAAAGGTACTTCTGCTTGGAGCGATGCTGCTATGTTTAGCATTGGGCTATTAAAAGAGGCTCATTGGCGTGGACAATGGATAGGGCTGGATAAAGCTGCACCGGGTGATAGCGAAACGCAATGGAGTAGGTTAAGCTCACGCTACTTGCGCAAGGAGTTTAAGCTAAAAGATAAGAAAGTAAAACAAGCCACAGCTCATATTGCAGGGATGGGTATGTACGAGCTATTTATCAATGGTGCGCGAGTAGGGGAGCAGGTGTTGGCACCTGTGCCTACCGATTATCGCAAATCTATCACATACAACAGTTTCGATGTGACGGATATGCTCAACGACAACAATGCCATTGGAGTGACATTGGGTAATGGACGCTTCTACACGATGCGTCAAAATTACAAACCCTATAAGATTCCAACTTTTGGCTACCCCAAACTGCGTATGAACTTAATTGTGGAGTACGAAGATGGAACAAAAGAGACAATTGCATCGGATGCTTCTTGGAAACTTTCTACCGAAGGGCCTATACGTAGCAACAACGAATATGATGGTGAAGAATATGACGCTCGCAAAGAGCTGATTGGTTGGACTGAAACCGGCTATGACGACACAGCTTGGATACCTGCTCAGCGTGTGGCTATTCCTTCGGGAACACTACACGGAGCGATGACTCCCAATATGAAGGTGGTGAAAACAATGAAACCACAATCCATCGCTAAAGTAGGCGATAAGTATATCCTTGATATGGGACAAAATATGGTGGGATGGATACGTATGAAAGTGCGTGACACAGTCGAAGGGGATACCATTCGTATGCGTTTTGCTGAATTGCTTCAACCCGATGGCAATTTATATGTAGAGAATCTGCGCGATGCAAGGGTAACAGATACCTACGTGAGCAACGGTAAGGAACACGGAGAAACGTGGGCTCCTCGTTTTGTTTACCACGGTTTTCGCTATGTAGAGGTTGATGGTTATCCCAACCCTACGGTGGATGATTTTGTAGGCGAAGTGGTGAGCGATGAAATGGAAAACTTGGGCACGTTTACCTCTTCAAACGATATGTTGAACCAAATCTATCAAAATGCTTGGTGGGGAATATTGGGCAACTACAAAGGTATGCCAGTAGACTGCCCACAACGCAATGAGCGTCAGCCTTGGTTGGGCGACCGTGTGATGGGAACGTGGGGCGAAAGTTACTTGTTTGGCAACGGGCCACTCTATGCTAAGTGGGTGAATGACATTTGTGAAGCGCAACGTGAAGATGGCTGTATCCCCGATGTTGCACCTGCTTATTGGAATTATTTCTCTGATAATATGACGTGGCCTGCCTCATTGCCTATTATTTGTGATATGCTTTATACTCAGTATGGCAACAAAGCTCCTATCGAGAAGTACTACCCCAATATGAAGCTTTGGTTGAAGCATATGATGGATGAATATATGAACTCTGAAATGATTATCACCAAAGATCGCTATGGCGATTGGTGTGTACCACCCGAATCATTGGATCTGATTCATAGCAAAGATCCTGCTCGTCAGACGGATGGTGCGTTAATCTCTACGGCCTATTATTTGAAAATGCTTCAAACAATGCACCGTTTCGCCGAAATTCAAGGGCTGGACGAAGAAAAAGAGATGTGGAAGAATCTGGAACATCAGATGAAAGATGCTTTCAACAAAAAATTCTTGAATGTGAAGAAAGGCACATCGCTTGCTCCCGGACACGTTCTTTTCCCTGATAGCATCTATTATGGCAACAACACAGTCACAGCCAATATTCTTCCTTTGGCATTTGGTTTAGTGCCTCAAGAGTATCGCGACGATGTGGTGAAAAACGTGGTTAGCTCTATCATTACCACCAACAAAGGACACGTGAGTAGTGGGGTGATAGGTCAGCAATGGATTATGCGTGAACTTTCACGCAAAGGATATGCCGATGTGGCTTATCTACTTGCTACCAACGATACTTACCCTTCGTATGGCTATATGGTGAAACAAGGCGCCACCACGATTTGGGAACTTTGGAATGGTAACACAGCCAGCCCCAAAATGAATAGTGGTAATCACGTGATGCTATTGGGCGATTTGTTGGCGTGGTATTACGAAAACTTAGCGGGTATTCGTAGCGACCGCAAAAACATCGCCTTCAAGCACATTGTGATGAAACCCAATTTCGAGATTCAAGATTTGAGCGAAGTAGATGCATCTTATATGTCGCCCTACGGTTTGATTGTGAGCCGTTGGAAAAAAAATCTTCAAAACTTGGATTGGGAAGTGACGATACCTGCCAATACAACGGCCGAGATTCACCTGCCCAATGGCGAAGTGAAGCAAGTGGAGTCGGGCAATTATCGTTTTCGGGTGGCTATTCCTACCAAAGATAAAGCCATTGTTCAAGATGAATTTTTATACGAAGAGAGTTCTTTTCCTGAGTGTCACGGTGCTACAATCGTTCAGCTTGATAACGGTGACTTAGTAGCCTCTTTTTTTGGAGGAACAAAAGAGCGCAATCCCGATTGCGGTATTTGGGTTAGTCGCAAGCCTAAAGGGGCAAAGGAATGGACTGCCCCTTATTTAGCTGCCGATGGGGTGTTTGGTTTGGATGATCCTTTGACTCAATTGGCAGGATTATCGGGCATCAATCAAAGTACAACCCCAGCAAGTGCTGGCCCAGTAGCTATAACCTTTGAGGGCGACACGGCAAATGCTCGTCGCAAAGCTTGTTGGAATCCTGTTTTGTTTCAAGTGCCTGATGGTGATTTACTGCTCTTTTTTAAAATAGGCACCAATGTGGGCGACTGGACTGGATGGGTCACACGCTCTTCGGATGGAGGAAAAACGTGGAGCAAACGCGAACCGCTGCCCGAAGGTTTCTTGGGGCCTATCAAAAATAAACCCGAATACATCAATGGTCGCATCATTTCGCCTTCGAGCACCGAAGGTAAAAATGGATGGAGATTACACTTTGAAATATCCGATGATAAGGGCAAAACGTGGAAAATGGTAGGGCCTTTGGATGCGGAGATGGACTATCCTACCATTTCGCGCAAAGCTGGTGTGACAGATAGCAATGATCAGGAAGCAGGTGAAGCGATTCAAGGCAGTGATATGAAGCCTATTTACGCTATACAGCCCAGTATCTTGCGCCACAAGGGGGGGCGTTTGCAAGTGCTTGCTCGCACTCGTAATGGTAAAGTTGCTACTGCTTGGAGTGACGATAATGGTGACACGTGGAGCAAAGTAACCCTGTCTGATTTGCCAAACAACAATTCGGGCACCGATGCCGTGACGCTCAAAGATGGCCGCCACGTGTTGATATACAACAATTTTGAAACGCTTCCTGGTACACCCAAAGGACCTCGCACGCCTCTTTCGATAGCGGTGTCGGAGGATGGAGTAAACTGGGAGCATAAAGTGACACTCGAAGATTCGCCCATAAGCCAATACTCTTATCCGTCTATCATTCAAGGAAAAGATGGTGATTTGCACGCTATCTACACTTGGCGCAGACAACGAATAAAGTATGCGAAAATCGATGTAAATTCATTGAAGTGAAGTGTGATTAAAATACCTCAACATTAGCGTGATAAATATTACTTGGTCAACTCTTAATAGTTATCACGCTATTTGTTAATATCCATTGCGTCGACTGTCAACAGTCTACACACTAACTATACGCAATTGATAAATCAATTTAGAAAACGAATATAAAACTACCCTAATGACGAAGACAACTCTATTATCTTGCTTTGCTCTTGCTGCCGCAATTTCGGCTTCTGGGCAATCCAATGGCTTGACCGACACGAGTAAAAGCCAATATGCCAAAATGGCGAATACTCCCATAGACGCTGTGCGCTGGACTGATGGCTTTTGGGGCGATCGCTTTGATGTGTATAGCAACACCTCGCTACAAAGTATGTGGCAAACGTGGAATACTCCCGAAATATCACACGGTTTTCGCAACTTTGAAATAGCGGCCGGTGTGTGCGATGGTAGTCATTGGGGACCTCCTTTCCACGATGGTGATATGTACAAGTGGTTTGAAGGGGTAGCGTCAATTTATGCTGTTAACAAAGATCCTGAACTGGACAAACTAATGGATCATTTTGTGGCACACGTGATGAAAGCGCAGCGTGCCGATGGCTACATTCATACGCCTGTGATAATCGACGAAATGAATAGAGGAGTAGATACTCACTCGAATGCACCGCAAACTGTAATTGGCACTCAAGTGGGTGCAGAGGATGAGAAAGGTGCTTTTGCCAATCGCTTGAATTTTGAAACTTACAACCTGGGACATTTGATGATGGCGGGCATCGTACACAAACGTGCCACAGGAAAAGAAACCTTGTTTGATGTAGCTATAAAAGCGACCGATTTTCTTTGTCACTTCTACGAAACAGCTTCGGCTGAGTTGGCGCGCAACGCCATTTGTCCGTCGCACTATATGGGTGTGGTAGAGATGTATCGTGCCACTGGCAATCCACGTTATTTGGAACTATCGCAAAACTTGATTAATATCCGTGGAATGGTGGAGAATGGTACCGATGACAATCAAGACCGTGTGCCTTTCCGCGAACAGTACAATGCTATGGGACACGCGGTTCGCTCCAACTATCTTTATGCTGGCGTGGCCGATGTTTACACCGAAACAGGTGAAGAGCAGTTAATGAAAAACCTTACAAGCATTTGGGATGATATTGTGAACCGAAAAATGTATGTGACTGGAGCTTGTGGAGCTTTGTATGATGGAACTTCTCCCGATGGTACTTTCTACGAGCCAGATAGTATTCAGAAGGTGCATCAAAGCTATGGTCGTCCCTATCAGTTGCCCAATAGCACGGCGCACAACGAAACGTGCGCTAATATCGGAAATATGCTTTTCAATTGGCGTATGCTTACCACTACGGGTGATGCTAAATATGCGGATATTGTAGAAATGGCACTTTACAACAGTGTGTTGAGTGGTGTGAGCTTGGATGGAAAGAAGTACTTCTACACCAATCCCTTGCGCATCAGTGCCGACTTGCCTTATACGCTTCGCTGGCCCAAAGAACGTACTGAGTATATCAGTTGTTTCTGCTGTCCGCCCAACACGCTTCGCACCATTTGCCAAGCGCAAAACTATGCTTATACCGTGTCGGATAAAGCTTTGTGGTGCCACCTATACGGAGCAAATGAACTGAAGACTTCTATCGATGGTGTGGGCAAAGTCACTATCACACAATCTACCGATTATCCGTGGGATGGTGCTGTGAAACTAACAATGAGTGAAGTTCCTAAGAAATCGGCAAAGAAAGCTTTCTCGGTCTACCTTCGTGTGCCACAATGGTGTGAAGGAACTACCTTGCGAGTAAATGGAGAATCCATCTCTGGCAATTGGGCACCCAATACCTACGCAGAAGTAAACCGTGTGTGGCAGAAAGGTGATGTGATAGAGTGGGTGATGGATATGCCTGTGAAACTATTGGAGGCTCATCCATTGGCCGAGGAAATTCGCAATCAGGTAGTAGTGAAGCGTGGCCCATTGGTATATTGCTTGGAAAATATCGACATTGAAAACGGACAGAAAATAGACAATGTGTTGATACCTGCAAACATGGAGTTGACTCCTCGTAAAATTCAAATAGAGGGTAGCCCCATCGTGGCACTCGAAGGAGTAGCACGCTTGGCCAACAACGATTCGTGGGAAGGAGTACTTTATCGTGAAGTGGGTAAAGCCGACAAGCCCGTGACTATTCGTTTGATTCCTTATTATGCGTGGGGCAATCGTGGCAAAACAGAAATGACTGTTTGGATGCCTTTGTCGCGCTAATTAAATGCTGTTTAAATACCATTTGAATAATGAAAAAAATAATCCTAATGGGTGGCTTTTTGCTTAACTTGTGCATTGCTCAAGCTGCCGAAATATTTGTATCTCCTACTGGAAACGATCAAAATGTAGGTACAAAAGATGCGCCGAAAGCTACGTTGACAGCTGCGCTACGTCAAGCACGCGAGCTTCGTAGGCTAAATGATGCAAGTGTGCTGGATGGTGTTAAGATACATCTTGAAGCGGGCAATCACTTTGTGTACGAATCGCTTTTTGTTCGACCAGAAGATAGTGGAACAGCCACCTCGCCTACGATAATCACCTCGGCAGGCGATGCGGTAATAAACGGTGGAGTGGCTATCACCCACTGGAAAAAACAAGGTAAATATTACGTGGCCGATGCACCAATGTTTAATGGTCGCTCTTTGGAGTTCCGCCAATTGTGGGTGAATGGAAAGAAAGCCGTTCGTGCTCGCGATGTGGTAGACTTTGAAGATATGTATCGCATTATCAACAACGACCCTGTGAACGAAATACTTTGGGTGCCAACCAAAGCGGTGCGCAAAATAGCCAAGGCGAAATATCCCGAAATGGTGCTGCACGAGATGTGGTGTATAGCCAATCTTCGTATCAAGTCAATTGATATACAGGGCGACAGTGCGGCTGTGCGCTTTCATCAACCCGAAAGTCGTATTCAGTTTGAACACCCTTGGCCACGCCCTATGGTGACAGATAATGGACACAATTCAGCCTTCTATCTGACCAACGCTATGGAACTACTTGATGAGCCGGGTGAATGGTATCTCGATATTGATACACGTAAGATTTACTATTATCCACACAAAGGCGAAACAATGGATGAAGTGTTTGCACCCGCCGTTGAAACATTGGTTCATATAGAGGGTACACTCGACCGCCCTGTTTCAAACATTCGTTTCGAGAATGTGGCTTTTGAATACACCACGTGGATGCGTCCATCACTTCAAGGGCACGTGCCTTTGCAAGCGGGTATGTATCTGACGGATGCTTACAAACTTCGTCCGCAAATGATTCGACCCGATCGTAACCATAAGTTAGATAATCAAGGATGGCTTGGCCGCCCAGCATCGGCTGTAATGGTAAGTGCTGCAAGCGATATAGACTTCATAGGCTGCCGTTTTGAGCATTTGGCTTCTTCGGGGGTTGACTACGTGTGGGGCACAAATGGTGGAGTGATAGAAGATTGTTTATTTACTGATATAGGTGGAAATGCCATTGTTGCAGGTAGTTTTAGCCCAGCAGCTCACGAGACTCACTATCCTTACGACCCCACAGATCAGCGTGAAGTGTGCTCGAACTTAACAATTTACAACAACGTGATTAAAGATGTGACTAACGAGGATTGGGGTACTGTTGGCATCCTTGCAGGTTATGTGAAAGGAATTCATATCGAGCACAATGAAATCAGTGATGTTTCTTATTCGGGCATTAGCTTGGGATGGGGATGGACTTCTACTGTCAACTGTATGCGAAACAATGAAGTACACCGCAATCACATTTACAATTATGGCAAGCATATGTATGATGTAGCTGGTATCTATACACTTGGGGCACAACCCAAATCGTTTATCACCGAAAATTATGTGCATAGCATCTACGCACCATCCTATGTTCACGATCCCAACCATTGGTTTTATCTATATACTGATGAAGGTTCGGCTTTTATCACGGTGAAAGACAACTGGACGGAAGGTGAGAAATTCTTGCAAAACGCCAATGGACCGTGCAATAATTGGGTGAATAATGGCCCGATGGTAGATGAGGGTATTAAACAAAATGCGGGTTTAAAGAAACCATTGCCACGCTTCTTAACGAAATAATGCGATATAATGAAAAACAGACTAAAAACATCTTTGGTTGCACTACTACTAAGTAGTGCAGCTTTCTCTCAAACTTGGATTTGGTATCCGGGCGATTATGAGATTTGGTTGGGCAATCAGATGAATAACCGTCGTACAGAACGTGGCGCATTCTTTCCGCCCTTCTGGAAGTCGGATAGCCATTATGCTATTGTAGAGTTTAGCAAACAGCTTGATCTTGCAGAGCCAGAGGAAATCTTCATTGCTGCTGAAGGCAAATACAATGTGAAGCTCGACGGTAAATTGCAATTTGGTATGCCGCAAACAATGCTTATACCTGCTGGAAAACACAATCTGAATATCAAAGTTTGGAATCAGGCAACTCCTCCTACGGTTTATGTGAAAGGAAAAACAATCAATTCGGACAGTAGTTGGAAAGTAACCTTTGAGGATAAGGAGTGGATTGATGAGAGTGGTAAGGCGAGCGATACTTCGGCCACGCTCTATATGGATGCAGGCAGTTGGAACTTTGACGGTGCTACTCAACTACCATCTCAATTTCAGCTGAGCCGTACACCAATGCAAGCAGTCACTTCGCAAGCAAATGGGGAGGGTATTGTTTATGACTTCGGTAAAGAGACCTTTGGCTTTATAACTCTCGAAAACGTATCGGGCAAAGGCAATGTGCATATCTACTACGGCGAGAGTATGGAAGAGGCATTGGACAAAGAGTATTGCGAAACACTCGATAAACTTTATGTTCAGCCAGGAAGTATCACCGATTTATCGGTAAACGAAACCTACGAACTGACGCCTGAATATACTTTTGATAATAGCAAAGCTTTTCGCTATGTGTATGTTGTGGCTGAAAAGGGAGTGAGTATTGGCAATGTGTCTATGCAATATGAGTATTTGCCATTGGAATATCGTGGCACATTCCGCTGCAACGACGAGGAGTTGAATCGTATTTGGGATATTGGCGCTTATACAATGCACCTCACTTCAAGAGAGTTTTTCATTGATGGTATCAAGCGCGACCGATGGGTGTGGAGTGGAGATGCTATCCAAAGCTATCTGATGAACTATTACCTGTTTTTCGACAATGAATCTGTGAAACGTACCATTTGGCTTCTTCGTGGCAAAGACCCTGTGACAAGCCACATCAACACCATTATGGATTATACATTCTTTTGGTTCTTGAGTATTTACGATTATTATCTTTATTCGGGCGATCGACATTTTGTACAACAGATTTATCCAAAGATGCAAAGTCTGATGAAATATGTGTTGGGACGTACTAACAAAGAAGGAATGGTAGAAGGACAAACGGGTGACTGGGTGTTTGTAGACTGGGCCGATGGCTATCTCGACAAAAAAGGTGAGCTTGCTTTCGAACAAGTATTGCTTTGCAAAAGCTTAGAAACAATGGCTCTTTGCGCAGAGCTGGTCGATGATAAAAGTGATGAAGCTAAATATGAAAAACTTGCCAATGAATTGCGCTCAAAACTGATTCCTGCTTTTTGGAGTGAAGAAAAGCAAGCCTTAGTACACAATCGCATTGATGGAAAGCAGAGCGAAGCGGTGACACGTTATGCCAATATGTTTGCTACATTCTTCAATTATTTGGCACCCGAACAGCAAGAAACCATTAAAAGCAGTGTGTTGTTGAACGATTCTATCTTGAAAATCACCACACCCTATATGCGCTTTTATGAACTCGAAGCTTTGTGTGCTTTGGGTGAACAAGAAGAGGTGATGAAAGAAATGAAAGCCTACTGGGGAGGGATGCTAAATGAAGGAGCTACTTCTTTTTGGGAAAAATACAATCCCGATGAGAGTGGCACTCAACACTTGGCTATGTATGGTCGCCCTTATGGAAAAAGCCTTTGTCACGCTTGGGGAGCAAGTCCTATCTATCTGTTGGGCAAATACTACTTGGGTGTGCAGCCTACTTCAGCAGGATACGAAACGTATAGTGTAACACCAACTTTGGGTGGGCTTCGCTGGATGGAAGGGACAGTACCTACTCCTTTTGGTGATATTTATGTGTATATGGATCGTAAAACGATTAAAATAAAATCGGATGGTGGTGCTGGAACTCTTTATGTGCCAACTAAAAAAGGACGTAAAGCTATTGAGATAGAAGCAGGTAAGGAGTATAAAATTTCTTACCCAATTAAATAAGAAACTTTGTTTTAGTAAGGTGAGCCTCCTGTAAAGTCACAAGCGAGTGATGAATCAGGAGGTTTTTTTATTTTATCGCTCCGTGTTAATTATGGTTTTAGATTCGGTTAGTGCCAAGCTGTTTTAAAATGTATTATAATGTAGCTAAAATAAGGAACTTACTTGTAATAAATTCAATAAACTAAAATAAATATGTTTATATTTGACACAACTAAATAGATATAGTATTTAATTTTATATTTCTGAGAATAATGTCCCTACTAAGTACAAAGAATAAATTATTGATACTTCTTGGTATATTTGCTTTTGCATTGACAATTTCAATAATTGCCATTTATGCAACTGGTGTTTTATCTACTGATACCAAAGGCCATGTTTTCGACCCGAACAATGAAGAAGACGTCGAGCTGTATGATAACTATGAATTTAGAGCATTCTAAATTTATCTACTACAGTCTATCGGTTTGCGCACTATCGAGATGATTAGTCTTGATCATCGTTTTTTACATATCCTTTGTATTTTTCAGGAAGTGAACTTTCTACCGCTTTATATGCCTCTTCCATCGTTGCTTTTATATTTTCGGCTCCTTTTCCTTTGGGTGGGATAGGATTGTGAATGGTCAATATCATACGGTGGCGGTTTACCCATTTTCCCGTTCGTGGAAGAATCTCGAATGAACCATCAATACTTACAGGCACTACTGCCAGTTGCAAATCATCCGCAAGCTGAAAAGCTCCTTTCTTAAACTTCGCCATATGTCCTGTAAAAGTTCGTGCCCCTTCAGGAAACACCACCAATGACACACCGTCTTTCAATGATTCTTTGGCTTGTTTTATTGTTTCAAGTACTTTTTTAGGACCCGATCTGTCTACAAATATGTGTCCTGCGCTTTCGCACGCTTTACCTACAAAAGGCAATTTGCGCAGACTCTTTTTCATCATCCACTTAAAGTTGCGTCCTATAAAACCATAAATCAAAAATATATCGAACGAACCTTGGTGATTGGGCACAAAGATGTATGAAGTGTGTTTTTGAAGTTTTTCTCTTCCCTTTACCTTTACGGGCAGTAGTAGAATAAGACAAACCAATTGTGACCAAATTTTCCCTGGATAATATCCCCATATATGGGCACCGCCTATCAGAGATCGGAAGAGCGTCGTGTAGGGAAAGAGTGTTAAGATTAGTGTATACCT
>CAMTPA010000031.1 GCA_947074275.1 uncultured Bacteroides sp. | reverse complement strand
ACCGAGCTCTACTCTAATCTTAACACTCTTTCCCTACACGACGCTCTTCCGATCTCTTGTTATAGCATCTGTGTGTTTCTATCTTTGCAATTGTGAATTTGTTATTATACTATTAAATCTATGTGTTAAATATGAAAAACATTATGCTGTTTTTAATGGCTCTTGCAATTAGTAGCCAGCTATATGCACAACAAACTACTGTCACAGGGGTGGTCATCGATGCCACCGACGGATCGCCTCTGATAGGCGCAAACGTTTTAGTGAAAGGTACCAATACGGGTGCTATAGCCGATCTTGATGGAGCTTTTTCGCTCAGTGTTCCTACCGATAAAAGTACGCTTGTTATTTCGTGTATCGGTTATAAAACTCAAGAAGTTTCGCTTGCTGGAAAGAAATCGATACGAGTAGCATTGAAAGAAGATTCAGAATTATTGGGTGAAGTTGTTGTAGTTGGTTATGGTACTATGAAGAAGAGCGATCTTTCTGGTGCTTCTGTTACTATGGGAGAAGACAAGATAAAAGGTTCAATCATTACCAATCTCGATCAGTCGTTACAAGGACGTGCAGCTGGTGTAACAGCGGTTTCAACATCGGGTGCTCCGGGTTCATCAACATCTATTCGTGTTCGTGGTCAAGCCACAATCAACGCAAATGCGGAACCTCTTTATGTGATAGATGGTGTACCTGTTCAGGGTAATGGACAGAGTGGTTCATCTTTTGGTTTGGGTGATGCGCTTGGCAATGGATCGGTATCTACAATTTCTCCACTTTCAACCATCAATCCTGCTGATATTGTGAGTATGGAAATCTTGAAAGATGCTTCTGCAACAGCTATTTATGGTGCACAAGGCTCAAATGGTGTTGTGTTGATTACCACTAAGCGTGGTAAGGCAGGTGAGGCTAAATTTACCTACGATGGTATGTTTGCTGTACAGCGTCAAACAAAACGCTTGGATATGATGAATCTTCGTGAATATGCAGGATTCTATAATGATTTAGCCAATTCAGGTGAGCTGAGCGATCCAAATACAATCTATTCAGATCCTTCCTTATTGGGTGTTGGCACAAACTGGCAAGATGCTATTTTCCGCACTGCTTTGCAACAACAACACCAAATAGCTGCACAAGGTGGTACGGAAAAAGTACAATATTATGTGTCGGCTGCATTTATGGATCAAGACGGTACTATCATCGGTTCAAACTTCAACCGTTTGAGTTTTCGTACCAATCTTGATGCTCAGTTGAAGAAATGGTTAAAATTGGGTGTAAGTGCTACTTTTACTTCTACCAACGACGATTTAAAATTGGCTGATAGCGATCAGGGCTTGATAAATTACTCATTGACTTCACTTCCCGATATTCCAATTTACAATATAGATGGTAGCTATGCTACGGTTGTTCGCGAAGGTTGGACTAATCCCAACCCGATTGCGTTGGCTATGATGGATGATATCCAGTTACATCGTCAAAAATTAACTGGTAACATATTCTTTGAAGTAACTCCTATCAAGAATCTTGTTTGGCATGCTGAACTTGGTTTCGATATAAGCGCAAATAAGGGTGAGCGCTATAAACCAATGGTTGACCTCGGCGGATGGGTTCGTTCAAGTAATGAAAGTAGCATTCAAAAAGGTAGCGCTACCTTTTGGCAAATCAAGAACTACGTAACTTACTCTGGGAATATTACTGACAATCAATCATTCACAGCAATGGTGGGGCAAGAGTGTTATGAATCGAGTTGGGATAATACAAGCATATTCAATAGCGGACTGCCTTCAGATGAAGTGCATAACCCTGCATTAGGTACAGGTACACCTTCTATTAATGCAGGCTTTGGTAGTTCTGCTATGGTTTCATTTTTTACTCGTTTGACTTACAATTATGCAGATCGTTATCTTGGTACATATACCTATCGCTATGATGGCTCTTCAAACTTTGGACCTAAAAATCGCTGGGCAGGTTTTCATTCCGCAGCTTTCTCTTGGCGTTTTTCTAACGAGAAATTCTTTGCACCGCTTTCAGATGTAATCACCAATGGTAAACTTCGTTTAGGCTGGGGCCAAACTGGTAACTCAAATATCGGTGGATATGCTTGGGGCACCTCTATTATTCGTATGCCCAGTGGTTTGGGTATGGGATACCGACCATCAAACATTCCTAATACAGGGATTCGCTGGGAATCGCAAGAGCAATGGAATGTGGGTCTTGACTTGAGCTTTTTCAACGAACGCATAGGCCTTGTTCTCGAATACTACAAGAAAAAATCGAGTGATATGTTGATGCCTTTACAATTACCATCTTATATGGGTACTTCGGGTAATGGATCTTCTGCTTTGGCCGCTCCTAAAGGTAATTATGGTGATATAGAGAATACGGGATATGAAATCACATTAAATACTCGTCCTTTAACAGGTCAATTCCAGTGGGATTCTGATTTTCAAATCTCTTTTAATAGAAATAAATTGAAAGGTTTGGCCGGCACAGCAAATGCGCAGATTGTAGGTTATGGGCAATGGACTGACGTAGTGAGTGTATCTACAATTGGTGAATCATTATTCAACTTCTACGGTTTTGTTTGTGATGGTGTTTATAAAGATTTAGAAGATTTGCAAACATCTCCTAAGCCTGCAAAATATCCTACTAATGGAGTATTCGATCGTACAAATACAGTATGGGTAGGTGATATTAAATATAAAGATATTAGTGGCCCCGATGGGATACCCGATGGTATTATTGACGATTATGATAAAACGAATATAGGTTCTCCAATGCCTAAATTTACATTTGGTTGGACTAATACATTTCGCTATAAAAACTTTGATTTGTCTCTCTTCTTTAATGGGTCTTATGGAAATAAAGTATACAATTATATCGGGATGAAGCTTACTCATATGAATTCGGCGTGGACTAATCAATTGAACTCTGTCGGTGACCGTACACAGCTGATACCAATAGACCCTAACAAAGTATACACAGATGGAACAATGTGGTATAATGACATTACAAATGTAACAGTGGCTAATCCAACGTCAAGAACACCACGTGCAACCATTAATGACCCTAATGATAATGACCGTATTAGTGACCGATATGTTGAAGACGGATCGTATATTCGTTTGAAAAATGTATCACTTGGATATACATTTCCAAAACCGATGATTCAAAAACTAAGAATTGAGAATTTGCGCATTTACGCTAATATCCAAAACCTATTTACTATCACTAAGTATGATGGATATGATCCTGAAATCGGAGCAAGTACAGCAAGTGTGAATGTATATGGACTGGATAATGGCCGTTATCCCTCGCCAACAGTTTATTCATTTGGTTTGAATATTGCATTCTAAACTTTAAAACACAGAATTATGAAATTAAAATATTTTAAATATTGGACGTTTACTGCTCTAATGGGTATAGGAATGGCTTCTTGTGAAAACTTCTTGGATCGTCCTACCGAAGATAACTATAATGAGTCCAATTTCTATCAAAATAGCGAGCAATGTATTCAAGGGGTAAACTACCTGTACAACTCACCTTGGTATGATTTTCAACGCGGATTTATTAGTGTGGGTGAGGTAATGTCTGGTAACGTTTATGCTGGCTCAAGCCCCTATCTAAACTTTACTGTCAATGGTACTGACAACGATTTGGTAAATATGTCTTATTCTCTTTGGGCTGCAATTGGACACGCTAATACAGTGTATAATCGTTTAAAAACAGCGAGTGCTACGCAACAAGTTATAAATCAATGTATGGGCGAATGTCTTACTTGGAAAGCAATGGCCTATTTTTACCTTGTACGTAGCTTTGGAGCTGTGCCCATTGTACACGATAATACGGCTGACTTGAATAGTGGTAGTTACAATACAAAATTTAAAGTTGAAAAGGCTGATGTGTACGAATATATTATAATGACATTAGAAAAAGCCATAGAGCTTCTTCCTGGCAAAAGTGAGTTAGGGCGTATTGATCAATACAGTGCTAAAGGCTTATTGGCTAAAGTTTATCTGACAAAATCGGGTGTTAGCGGTACACGTAATGCTGATGATTTGGCTAAAGCTGCTCAGTATGCCAAAGATGTTATCGATAACTCAGGACGTAATCTTTTAGCCAACTATTCAGATGTATTCCGTTTGGCCAATAATAAGAACGAAGAGTGCCTTATCTCTTGGCATTGGTCTGCTGGTCGTGACCCTTGGACACAACAAAATACACTTCAATCAGACTTAGCAATGGTTGGTTTTGATGAATTTGGTGATTGTTGGGGTGGTTACAAAGGAATATCGGTAGACTTGCAAGATGCTTTTGGTATTAGCGCACTTGAAAGTCCTGATAGTCGTTCAGATATAGACACTCGTCGCCAAGCTACTATGATGATGGCTGGTGATGTATATAGTTATTTCTGGCAAGATAAGGGCGGTTTTGATTATTTGAAATTTATTTATGATGGTGAATATGGTAAGGGGGGACCTGCTGGTGAATTGCAAACTCCTACTGGTGCAAACTTTGTGAAACATCTCTATGGAAATAATAACGATCATATTTTAGGACTGGGTGTCTCGGCTGGTAATATGTACAGTGGCTTAGCAACACATATTCTTCGCCTTTCTGATGTTTATTTGGTTTATGCGGAAGCAAAAATGGGAGTTGCATCTTCTACATCGGATGCAAGTGCATTAGCTGCTTACAATGCTGTACGTAGTCGTGCAATTCCTAACACGACTCCAAAAACAACAATCACTTGGGAAGATGTTTGGAAAGAACGACGTTTAGAATTAGCTTGTGAAGGGGATAGGTGGTACGATTATGTACGTCTTTCATATTATGAATCACAACGTGCAATCAATGAGTTGACTAATCAACGCCGTGATGTTTACTATGGCATCAGTGACGTTTATAAATCATATTTCGAATCAGGAAGCTGGGCAGTCAGTACGGATGTACGTTATAACCCAGATGCTAAGGCTCCAAATGTTACAATATCAAGTTTTACATTACCTTTCCCTACAGAAGATGTGGTGTTTAATCCTAATCTAATGAAAGATCCGATACACGTAGATGTACGTAGTGAATATAGTTATTAATATTTAATAGACTGAAAGATGAAAAATTATAGATATATAAACTATTTCTTTGCAACTCTTCTTCTTGCAATGGGGTTTTCATTAGCATCCTGCGAAGATGAGCCTGATAAATATGAGGTAGCTAATGGTGCTCCTACAGTGAAGTATGTAAGAGTTACCGATATTGCAGCTTCTGATTCACTGCTTACAGGTGCTTATATGTCAAGCAACATTTGCTTGGTGGGTGAGAATTTACGTAGTGTTTACGAATTGTACTTTAATGATCAAAAAGCTGTTTTAAACACAAGTTATATTACAAATCATACATTAATCGTTGATGTTCCTAAAGATATTCCCTCGGTTGTTACTGATAAAATCTATATGGTGACGCAGTCGAAGGATACCGTTAAATATGACTTTAAAGTATTAGTGCCATCACCAACGGTAAATTCAATGTCGTGTGAGTTTGCTAAGCCAGGGAGTGAGGTGACGCTTTATGGTGATTTCTTTATTGATGATCCGAATGTTCCTTTGACCATCACAATGGCTGGTAATGTTGAGGCTACTCAAATAACTCAAATAACTAAAACTGCAATCAGTTTTATTCTTCCGGATAATGCAATCTCTGGTTATATAAATGTGAAATCTATTTATGGTGTAGGTCGTTCTAAGTTCCGCTATTATGATACACGCAATGTATTGTTCGATTGGGATGGTTCTCATGGAGGTTTAGCTATTGGTCAAGGATGGAGAGATGGTAGTAAGGTGAAAAAGGAAGAAGATGAAAATAGCTTAGACGGAGCCTACATTTGTTTTACTGGTGATATGGCTGGTGGCGTGGGCACTACTTGGGCTGAAGATGCTTTCTCTTTCAATTATTGGCCTGATGCTAATAGTAAACTTACTTCTCATAAAGCTTTTGGAGAAATGGTAGATGAATATGGAATAAATAAACTGCAAATTAAATTCGAGGTAAATGTTCCATCATCTAATCCTTGGCAATCGGGAGGCTTACAAATTATTTTCTACGATAACCCATTAGGAAACAATGCTTATTTTAGCGATACAAATGTTCCTCGTGGCTTATGGATACCTTGGAGAAATACAGGTTCGTACGATACGGATGGCAAATGGGTGACTGTGTCGTTAAATCTTGCCGATTTCAACAAAACACACGAAGGTAATAAATGTGATGTTGCACTTGATAAGACGATGCTTGATGGCTTGACGTTCTTTGTTTGGAATGGTGGAGTGGAAGGTAAGGATTGTACACCAACTATCCTGATAGATAACATTCGCGTAGTTCCTATTGAATAATCCATAAATTGAATTAGTGATATGAAGAAAATATATAAATATTCGGCAGTCTGGACGATGTGTCTAATACTTTTAAACTGTCTTTCGTTTTCGTCTTGTAATAATAATGATGAAGACACGAATCAATACACAGGTGGCGTAAAACTTAATGTGTTTGGCCCCAGCCCAGTAGCTCGTGGCGGAGAATTACGTTTCTTAGGAAGCGGAATGAATAATGTTACTGCGATCACTATCCCAGGCTGCGAAGATATTACTGATATTAATGTTGTTAGTGATACTGAGATTCGCATTACTGTTCCTCAAACAGCAGAACCGGGTTTGCTTACTTTAAAAACGAATCAAGGAAGTATTATAACTAAAACAGAGTTGGCTTTTACAGAACCGATTGACTTGGAGGAGTTAATGCCCGAAATTATTAAACCGGGAGAAACCCTTACTCTGAAAGGCGAATATCTAAACTTAATAGCAGAGGTAATCTTTGGTGATAATGTAATTGTTATAGCCGATGATTTCATCAGCCAAAGTCGCCAAGAGATTGTGTTGACAGTTCCCGAAGAGGCTCAAACTGGTAAAATCATTATTTCGGATGGTGCAGAAATTCCAAACTGGATTTACTCGAAAGAAGAACTACAAGTAACTCTTCCCTCGGTGATTGCTATTACTGATATTACAGGAAAGAAGCCAGGTGATATTATAACACTTGAAGGTGAAAATCTTGACTTAGTAAAGAGCGTACAAATGCCTAATGGCAATGAAGTTGAGTTTGGACTAAAAACAATTGAAGATAAGGAAAATATTGAATTTATTTTGCCCGAAGATATGACGGATGGTATAGTGGTTATGATTCCTGCATCGGGTGTATCTGTTGTCATTGCAAATATCGGAATGGCTTTGCCTACCGAAGTGGTAGCAACTCCATCTACTGGATTACGTGCTGAAGAGATGATTACTTTGACTGGTTTGAATATGGAGTTAATCACCGATATAACTTTTCCGGGAGTAGCGGAAGCGATGAAACCAGTTTCACAATCAGCTACCGAGGTTGTGGTTGCTATGCCAGCAACTGCTATATCTGGCAATATGTTGCTGAATACGGCGAGTGGCAATTCAGTAGAAATAGCGATTGAAACATTGAAACCTGAATTTGCTTCTTATGGAAATAGCGAAGTTTCATTGGGTGGTGAAGTCGTGATTTTAGGTAGTAACCTTGATTTGGTGGTAAAAGTAACCTTTACAGGTGGAGCTGAAGTTGAAATAGAAAACACCAATGCAGAACTGTTGTTGCTTGTTATGCCTACAATGAGAGTTGAGACTGGAGTTCTTATTTTAACTATGGCAAATGGTGAGACAGTAGAAATCCCAAGACTTACTGTCAATGCGCCGGAATTCTGTTATATACCAGTTTTACCAGCTGAAGACGCTGAACTTAAAGGCGGAGAAGTGTTTGAAATAGGTGTAGCCAATGGAGATAAACTTACGAGTGTGGAAGTAAACAATCAAGCTGTACAATATATCATCATTGGTGATAAACTGTATATAAGCATTCCACAGGTTGCAGGTAAGAACACCAAGATTAGACTAATATCATCAAATGGTGAAATTGAATATTCAATAGACTTTATACCTGCTACTGAGATTGAAAATGTGGTGATGGGTGAAATGCAAGATTTAGGCTCTTGGAGCAACGCTTTTCGTTTGTATAAGGCCGATTTGGTAAATGCTGGTTTTGCTGCTGGTGCTAAACTGCGTTTCTATGTGAAATCGTATGCTTATACTCAGATTCAAATAAATGATGCAAATTGGGGAACAATCACAATGCCTGAATACAATACAGATGATTGCCCTTCTATGATTGAACTTGAAATAACTTCAGAAATCTATGATCGCGTGATGAATACCAATGATGGTTGGAGTGACACAGGATTTGTAATTCAAGGTGCAGGATGTATCATAAACAAAGTATCTATATGGTATGAAATTTCGTTAGAAACTACAATCTGGAGTGGCCCAGTAGATATTACTTGGGGAGATAATGGACGTGTAATGCTGCCTGCAGCAAATTTTAATGGTACAAAAGCAGGTGCTAAGCTTCGTTTCTATTACGATCAGAAAGACCAAGTATGGGCACAAGCTCAAATGAACTATGGTGATTGGAGTGCTTTGATATTCCCAGAAATTGGTCAACAAATGATGGTTCCAACAGATATCTATGGCTGGGAATTTGCCAGTCGCATTACCGAGGTAACTTTAACTCGCGAGATATTGGATAACATACAAGCCAAGCAAGGTGAGTGTGAGGGGCAAACCAATGTCGGAATTATCATACAAGGTTCTGATTTGATATTCAATAAAGTTACATTAGAATAATCATAATAATAAGTACATATGAATATAAATAAATTCAAAGCGATATTCGTTCTATTCATTGCATTTGCTTTCGGAGCTTGTGACAATGATGTAGACATTGATATTCCTTCAGTGGAGGCACCCGTAGTGGTGTCTACCACTCCGAGTGTCGGAGACTCAAAAGTAAAGGCTGGTGAAGTAACAATTCAAGTTGTATATGATAAGAACATATCTTTTGCAACAAAAGATATTGATAAACTATCTTTAGCAGGTGGTGAACTAATTAGTGCCAATGTAGTTGGGGTTGATAAGGTGCTAACTATCGTAGCACAGCTTGGTAGAGGCGCAAACTGTATATTGACAATTCCATCAGGAGTTGTCACAGGTCCTAATAAGATGCCAGCACCCGAAGTGTCGTTGCAGTTTTCTACAATAGATATAGGTACTACATTGGTCAATCCTTCGGCTATTCCTTCGGCTCAAAAACTGTTTACTTATTTGGTGGATAATTATGAGATAAAAACTCTTTCTGCTATGATGGCTGATGTGGCGTGGAATTACGATATGTCAAAGCGCGTTTATGAATGGACAGGTAGGTATCCTGCAATCAATTGTTTTGATTATGGACACTTAGCTTGGTCGGTTGCTGGTGCCAATTGGATTAACTATGCCGATATTACTCCTGTTAAGGAGTGGAGTGACGAAGGTGGTATTGTGTCGGCTATGTGGCACTGGAACGTACCTAAAGTAGCTCCTGCTACTGGTGGAGGTAATACTACCATTTGGACTGGTGAAGAAGTGATGCTTTCGGATTGGAGTGCAAGTGTTCAAATGAACTCAGATACTGATAAGGCTCTTTTTGCAAATGCTCAAGTGGGCAATGTTATTCGTGTGACGGTAAAAGATGTGGCAAATGGTGCGCAAGGTTCGTTTAAGGATGGTGGAACTTGGGGTGAAATAGCAACAGGCACAGATTATTTCGACATTGCAGGAGATTATACTTTGACAATAACCGAAGAAATCTTAGATGCTCTAAAAACAAATGGCTTAATTGTCAGTGGTCACGATTATACTGTTACTGGTGTATACGTGGATGGTGAAGGCTCTACTGTTGCTCCCGATTTAAGTACCGGGTATGCGTTTTACAAAGATCAAACAGCTTTTGATGCAGCCAATGCGCTTATTGAAGGTACTTGGGAAAATCAAGTGTTTACAAAAGATTTAGCATCGGCAGCCGGATATTTGAAACTTTTGAACGATGAAGCTATTCCTGTGTTGTGGCGTCCATTCCACGAAGCAGCTGGAGGTTGGTTTTGGTGGGGCAAAGATGCCGCAAGCCATAAGGCTATGTGGATTGCTATGTTCAACTACTTCAAAGCGCAAGGTTTAAACAATCTCATTTGGGTGTGGACTACCGAAGGTAATGATCCAGATTGGTATCCAGGCGATGAGTATGTAGATATGATAGGACGTGATATTTACAGCAAAGGAACAGATGTCTGTGCATCAGAGTTCAATTCGATAGCTGCTAAATATGGAAGCAAAATTGTTTCATTGAGCGAATGTGGCACAGTAGGAAATATCTCAGAGCAATGGAATGCAGGTGCTCGCTGGAGTTGGTTTATGCCGTGGTATGATGGAACCGATGATAACGGAAACCCAATAGTTCACGCTGACGAAGCTTGGTGGAAAGATGCGATGGATTGCGAGGTCGTTGTTTCGCGCGATCAACTACCATCTTTCAAGTAAGCGAAGTTGGTTTAGTTTCAATGCGATGAAACAAAAGTTTCACACCCTTGAAACAAAAGTTTCACCGCATTGAAACTAAGTAGAATATTCGATGTTGAAAAGAAGGTTTACTTCATTTATAATAAGGAATAGAAAAATGAATAAGAAGAATTTAGTAGTAGGTATGACTTTATTGTCTTTTGGCTTGTTTTCTTGCCAAACGGAGCAATCTAAGCTCAATCGTACCATTGAAACAGAGACGTTATTGACCAGTTTGCGTGAGATGCCACAACAAGGATTGATGTTTGGTCATCACGATGACCCGCTTTACGGAATAGGTTGGGAAGGTGATGAAGATCGTAGCGACGTGAAAAGTGTTAGTGGCGATTATCCCGCAGTGATGTCCTTCGATATTGGACACATTGAGTTGGGGGCAGAAAATAGCCTCGATAACGTATCATTCGATAAAATACGTAAAGAGATTATCAAACAGTATGAACGTGGTGGAATGAATACCATCAGTTGGCATTTAGACAATCCCAAAACAGGTGGAAGCTCGTGGGATATAAGCGATTCTACTGTAGTAGCATCTGTATTGCCAGGTGGCGAAAACCACGAAAAGTTCATTGGTTGGATTGACAATGCTGCCGATTTTATGAATAGTCTTAAAACTGAAGATGGTACCAAAGTTCCCATCTTATTTCGCCCTTGGCACGAGCATACAGGTAGTTGGTTCTGGTGGGGACAAGCTTTGTGTAACCCCGAACAGTATAAAACACTTTGGCGTATAACTTACAATCGGATGAATGAAAAAGGTGTTGACAATTTGCTTTATGCTTATTCGCCAGGAACAGAGCCCCAAGACAGTGTACAATTCTTAGAACGTTATCCGGGTGATGATATTATAGATCTATTGGGTTTTGATGCTTATCAATTCGATCGTGAACAATACATAGAGTCGATGCAGCGTTCGCTTGCTATTCTCGAACAAGTAGGCAAGGCTCACGATAAAGCCATTGCAATAACTGAAACAGGTTTTGAGGCTATTCCTGATTCTACTTGGTGGACAGAAACGTTGTTGCCCATTATTGGTGACTATCCTGTTTCTTATGTAGTGGTGTGGCGCAATGCTCGCGAAAAAGAGGGACACTATTATGCTCCTTATCCCGAACAAGTATCAGCAGATGATTTTGTGCTATTTTACAACCAACCTAAAACACTTTTTGCCAAAGATGTAGAGGGCAAACTTTATAAATAAAATAATCAGTCAACCTAATTTAATTTTAGAATTATGCAATCGTATAAAGATAAAGTGGCTGCACTTTTAGACAGCCACGAAGCACTATTGACACGCAAGAACGAACCAATGGAAGATAGCAACGGAGTTGTGACACGTTATGAGTTTCCTATTTTGACGGCTGCTCATACTCCCATAATTTGGCGTTACGACTTGGATGAAAAAACAAATCCATATTTGATGGAGCGCATCGGAATGAATGCCACTTTAAATTCGGGTGCTATCAAATGGAATGGCAAATATCTATTGGTGGTGCGTGTAGAGGGAAGTGATCGTAAATCGTTTTTTGCAGTAGCAGAAAGCCCCAACGGAGTGGATAATTTCCGCTTTTGGGATTTTCCTGTGACAATGCCCGACGACATTGACCCTGCAACCAATATCTACGATATGCGTTTGACTGTTCACGAAGATGGGTGGATTTACGGGCTTTTCTGTGCCGAACGTCACGATCCTGCTGCTCCAAAAGGCGACTTGTCTACGGCAACGGCAACTTGTGGTATCGCTCGCACCAAGGATTTGGTAAATTGGGAACGCTTGCCCGACTTGAAGAGTAAAAGTCAACAGCGCAACGTGGTGCTTCATCCGGAATTTTTGAGTGGAAAATATGCGCTTTATACTCGTCCGCAAGATGGATTTATTGATGCAGGTAGTGGTGGTGGAATCGGTTGGGCTTTGGTGGACTCGATGGAGAACGCAGAGGTGAAAGATGAAAAAATCATTGATGCACGCTATTATCATACCATCAAAGAGGTGAAAAATGGTGAGGGACCTCACCCTATCAAAACCGACAAAGGCTGGTTGCACTTGGCACACGGTGTGCGTGGTTGTGCAGCAGGTTTGCGCTATGTACTTTATATGTATATGACTTCGCTCGAAGACCCTACCAAAGTGACTGCTGCTCCTGCGGGCTATTTCTTGGCTCCCGAAGGCGATGAACGCATAGGGGATGTGTCGAATGTGCTGTTCACCAACGGATGGATTGCCGATGAAGACGGAAAAGTGTTTATCTACTATGCTTCTTCGGATACTCGTATGCACGTGGCTACCTCTACTGTCGATAAGTTGGTGGACTACTGTATGAACACACCCCAAGATGGCTTGACTACATCCGCATCGGTAGAGACACTAAAAAATATGATAACGCACAACTTGGAATTGTTGGCTAAAAAATAAATAAACACTTGAATACTATGATAAAGCTTAAAGAAAAGATAGGATATGGGTTTGGCGATATGGCATCTTCTATGTTTTGGAAGTTGTTTGGCTCTTACCTAATGATTTTTTATACCGATGTGTTTGGGCTTCCTGCTGCCATTGTTGGTACGATGTTTCTTATCACACGTGTATGGGACTCAGCTTTCGACCCCATTTGTGGAATTGTGGCCGATCGCACTCAAACGCGTTGGGGAAAGTTTCGTCCCTATCTGCTTTATCTGGCTGTTCCTTTTGCGGTAATCGGTATTTTCACCTTTGTCACACCCGATTGGGGCGGCACAGCGAAGTTGGTTTATGCCTATATCACCTATTCGTTGATGATGATGGTGTATTCGGCTATCAATGTTCCTTACGCCTCTTTGTTGGGCGTGTTAAGTCCCGACCCCAAAGAGCGTAATACGCTTTCAACCTATCGTATGACATTTGCTTATATCGGTAGTTTTGTAGCGTTGCTATTGTTTATGCCGATGGTAAACTATTTTGCAGATGGACACACGGAGCAGCACGGTTGGACAATGGCGGTGATTGTGATTGCTGTTATGTGTGCGCTGTTGTTCTATGGCTGCTTTGCTTGGACTAAAGAGCGTGTGAAACCAATGAAAGAAAAGCAAAACCCATTAAAAGATGATTTGAAGGACTTATTTCACAATCGTCCTTGGTGGATTTTGTTGGGTGCTGGTGTAGCAGCTTTGGTGTTCAACTCCATACGTGACGGTGCTACGGTATATTATTTTAAATATTTCATAGTAGAGGATAGTTATGATTCTGTATCACTTGCTGGTGTGAGCTTTGTGCTAAGTGGACTTTATCTTGCGGTGGGGCAAGCTGCCAATATCATTGGTGTGGTGCTTGCTGCACCTGTGAGCAATCGCATAGGTAAAAAAGCTACTTATATGGGTGCAATGGTGATTGCTACGGTTCTGAGCATTATATTCTATTGGTTCGATCGCGACCAGCTGACTTTGATTTTCATATTCCAAGTACTTATTAGTATTTGTGCAGGTAGCATCTTCCCATTACTTTGGTCTATGTATGCCGATTGTGCCGACTATTCGGAACTGAAAACCGGCAATCGTGCCACAGGGCTGATATTCTCGTCATCGTCTATGAGCCAAAAGTTTGGTTGGGCCATTGGTAGTGCTGTTACAGGCTGGTTGTTGGCCTATTTTGGTTTTCAAGCAAATGCAGAACAAACTCCCGAAGCAATCAATGGTATCAAGATGTTTTTGAGTATACTCCCAGCTATCGGCACTGTATTGAGTGTTATTTTCATTAGTCTCTATCCATTGAGCGAACTGAAAATGAAGGATATCACTTCTACCCTTGAGGCGAAGCGTCATAGTAAAGAAGAATAATATTAGTTTAAGGTTAACTTTTTATAATTCGTAGTTTTTAATAGAGTTGGTTTGAGACCCGTTGTCTTTTACGAAAGATAGCGGGTCTTTGTTTTTGTAGAGTTGAAAGTTATGAGAAACTTGTGAAAATGATATAATTGTATCAATATCAGTTAATATCATATTTGTTTCTTTCTTTGTATAGAGTTATTTTTGACATCTAAAACAATGTTGGTTGTACTTAGCATTGTTGACCATTAATCATAAATATCAGAAAAACAATGGAACAGAAAATTAAAACCTTGAAGCACGAAATGCACGAAGTGCTCACAGATAACATTCTTTCTTACTGGATGAATAAAATGATAGATCCTATAAATGGAGGATTCTACGGTCGCATTACGGGTGAAGAGGTGCTGATGCCCGAAGCAGACAAAGGTGCGATATTAAACGCACGTATCTTGTGGACATTCTCGGCTGCTTATCGGCTCTTAGGGAAAGAAGAATATCTTGAAACTGCCACTCGTGCCAAAAAGTATCTGATAGACTATTTTTATGATCCGGAATACGGTGGTCTCTATTGGTGTCTCGACTATAAAGGCGATCCGATTGATACAAAGAAACAAATTTATGCTTTGGGCTTTGCCATTTATGGTTTAAGTGAATACAATCGTGCTACGGGCGACGAAGATGCACTTCTATGGGCTACTCGCCTGTTCGATACCATTGAGAAATATAGTTTTGATGCTGTAAAAAATGGCTATTGCGAGGCTCTTACTCAGCAGTGGGAAGAAATAGCCGATATGCGCCTGAGTGCGAAAGACGCTAACGAACGCAAGACGATGAACACCCATCTTCATATTCTCGAACCTTACACGAATCTTTATCGTGTGTGGAAAGATGAACGTTTGAAGAAGCAACTGCGCAACCTGATTGTTCTTTTTGTGGAAAAGATATTGGATGAGAAAACAGCTCATTTGAACCTCTTTTTTGACGATGATTGGAACAATAAATACAACATCGTTTCATACGGACACGATATTGAAGCTTCTTGGCTGATTCACGAAGCTGCTTTGGAGCTGGGTGATGAGGAATTGCTGAAACGAGTAGAGCCGCTTGTGATTCGCATAGCCGATGCGGCAAGCGAAGGTTACACACCAACAAAGGGAATGATTTACGAAAAGAATATGGACACCAACCATACCGATGCTGATAGGCACTGGTGGGTACAAGCTGAAGCAGTGGTGGGTTACCTCAATATCTATCAGCATTTTGGCAATGAAGATGCTCTGGAAAAAGCCATAGACTGTTGGGCTTTTGCAAAAGAACGTTTGCTTGATAGGGAAAATGGTGAATGGTTTTGGAGCATCCGAGCCGATGATACCATCAATAAAGAAGATGATAAAGCAGGTTTCTGGAAATGCCCTTACCACAACGGACGTATGTGTATGGAGGTGATAGAACGGTTTTCTAAAGAGGAAATTTGATAATCCCATTAGGTGGGCTATGTGCGTAAGGTATCAATATCGTTAATAATAGGTAATCTATTGTTTCATAAGAAGCAATAGATTACCTATTATTTCTTGTTTAAATGATATTTTTTTTAACTTTGAAGAATTAATGACATCTTTTAAGTTTGATACCGAATAACAGTTAAATATAAAATGAATTATGAGAAACATCTTATTAATTATGACTATTGGAATTAGTATTTGTTCGTGCTCGGGCGAGAAGAACGAGGTTTATAAAGATCCGAACGCACCTGTTGCGGCACGTGTAGACGATTTGCTAAAAAGAATGACCCTTGAAGAGAAAGTGGGTCAGATGAATCAGTTTGTAGGTGTGGAGCACATCAAAGCAAACAGTGCCACAATGACCGAAGAGGATTTGAAAAACAACACGGCCAATGCCTTTTATCCTGGTTTTACCGAAAAAGACATTGAACGCTACACCGAAGAAGGGCTTGTTGGTTCATTTCTTCACGTAATGACGCTTAAAGAAGCCAACTATTTGCAAGGATTGGCTATGAAAAGCCGTCTCCAAATTCCTATTATCTTTGGTATCGATGCAATTCACGGCAATGCTTATGCACCCAAAAATACAATTTATCCCACCAGTATCAACTTAGCTTGCTCGTTCGATACTGCTATGGCATATACCATTGCTCGCCAAACAGCTCGTGAGATGCGTGCAATGAATATGCAGTGGACTTTCAACCCAAATGTAGAAGTGGCTCGCGACCCACGTTGGGGACGAGTGGGAGAGACGTTTGGTGAAGATCCTTATTTGGTAACATTGATGGGTGTTGAGTCCGTAAAAGGTTATCAAGGGAACTTTGATAGTCAAGAGGATGTATTGGCTTGTATCAAGCACTTTGTTGGTGGTAGTCAGCCTATCAACGGTACCAATGGATCGCCTACTGATATTTCAGTTCGTACACTCTACGAGGTGTTTTTCCCTCCTTTTAAAGCAGGTGTTGAGGCTGGTGCTATGTCTTTGATGACGGCTCACAATGAGTTGAATGGGATACCTTGTCACGAAAACGAATGGTTGATAACCGATGTGCTTCGCAATGAATGGAAGTTTAAAGGATTTGTAGTGAGTGACTGGATGGATATAGAGCACATTCACGACCTTCACGCTACCGCCGAAAACTTGAAAGAGGCCTTTTATCAATCAATTATGGCAGGCATGGATATGCATATGCACGGCATTTATT
This sequence comes from uncultured Bacteroides sp., assembly GCA_947074275.1. Lineage (GTDB taxonomy): Bacteria > Bacteroidota > Bacteroidia > Bacteroidales > Bacteroidaceae > Bacteroides. Next base: position 17,651 of record CAMTPA010000031.1, on the reverse strand, counting down.
GGAATGAATTGGTAACAGAGCTGGTAAAAGAAGGACGTATTCCCGAATCTCGAATAGACGAATCTGTTCGTCGCATTTTGGATGTGAAGTTCCGTCTTGGCCTGTTTGAACATCCTTATGCCGATGAAGCACAAAGTATGACTGTTCGTATGTGTGATGAGCATCGTCAAACAGCTTTGGAATCGGCACGCAACGGAGTGGTTTTGCTTAAAAACGATGGTGTGCTTCCACTCGATGCTTCTAAATATAAGAAGATAATGGTGACAGGTATCAATGCTGATGACCACAATATACTTGGTGACTGGAGTGCACCAGGCGAACCCGAAGATGTAACAACTATTCTTGAAGGATTGCGTCAGATTTCTCCCGAAACGCAATTCAACTTCGTAGATCAAGGGTGGGATCCACGCAATATGAATCCTGCGAAAATTGAAGAAGCGGCAGCACTTGCCAAACAATCGGACTTGAACATTGTGGTAGCGGGTGAATATATGATGCGTTTCCGTTGGCTCGACAGAACAGATGGTGAAGATACCGATCGTTCCGATATCGATTTGGTTGGATTACAAAATGAACTGATTAAGAAAGTAGCAGCATCGGGCAAACCTACTATTCTTATTCTCATCAACGGTCGTCCGTTGGGCGTGGAGTGGGCTGCACAAAATCTTCCTGCTATTATCGAAGGCTGGGCACCAGGTATGTATGGCGGACAAGCTATTGCCGAAATTCTTTATGGACAAGTAAACCCATCTGCCAAATTAGCTGTGACTATTCCTCATAGTGTAGGTCAGCTTCAAATGATTTATAACCACAAACCTTCTCAATATTTCCATCCGTATGTTGACAATAAACCCAGTACACCACTCTATCCATTTGGTTATGGGTTGTCATATACCACCTATGAATATAGCGACTTGAAATTGTCGGCAAGCGAGATTGGTAAGAAGGGAACGGTAAATGCTACTGTGAAATTGAAAAATACAGGTAGTCGTGAAGGTACAGAAATTGTACAGCTTTATATCCGCGACCGTTTTAGTAGTGCTACTCGTCCTGTGAAAGAATTGAAAGATTTTGCACGTGTCACACTAAAACCGGGAGAAAGCAAAACTATAACTTTCACTATTACTCCCGATAAATTGGCATTCTATAATAAGAAGATGCAATATGGGGTAGAACCAGGTGAATTTATTGTGATGGTTGGCCCATCATCGGCCGATGATGTATTGCTTAAAGAATCATTTGTAGTGAAATAAAAACAAGTAATAAATCGTTTCGTTTTTGAAAAGAGATAAGCATTATTGCTTATCTCTTTTTTGTTTATTGACCGCAGTTTTATTTTGCGTATATTGAAGGAATATATACGCAAAATGCCTATTCCGATTAGACTAAAATCACTTCATTTGCAAATAAAAAAAGGATAGTTATGAAGATAGGAATTGATTTAGGAGGAACAAATATGCGTATTGGTCAGGTGGTTGATGGAGTTATTATTAATAAAAAAATAGCTCCAAGTCCATCGGCTATGGAGTTTAAAAAGTCAATCGCTTATTTTTTTGAACAGCTGGAAGAGTGTGTCACTCCCGATTGTTACTCTATTGGTATTGGTGTGCCATCAATTGTCGATATAAAAAATGGTATTGTATACAATGTGACCAACATCCCCTCTTGGCGCGAGGTGTTATTGAAAGAAATAGTTGAAGACCGATTCAATATTCCTGTATTTGTAGACAATGATGCCAATTGTTTTGCGATGGGCGAGAGTCGTTGTGGGCTGGGAAGGAATCTGAATAATATGATAGGTTTGACGCTCGGAACGGGAGTTGGTGCTGGGGTTATTCTAAATAGTCATTTATACAATGGTAGCAATGGCGGAGCTGGCGAGATAGGTGATCTTCCTTACCTCGATGGAGTGTTTGAAGACTATTGTGGCAGCACTTTTTTTACTAAATATCACAATAGTACGGCTATGGGGATATGCTGCGAAGCAAGTAAAGGCGAAAAGTGGGCATTGTCGGTGTGGAAAGAGTATGGTATTCATCTGGGCAACCTAATGAAAGCAATTCTGTTTACATACGATCCTGAAGGAATCGTTGTTGGAGGAGGTATATCCAATGCCTATCCTTACTTTATCAATAGCGTTTACGAGGTTTTGAAATCATTTCCATATCCTAAAACAATAGAGAATCTTATGGTTAAGCGAACGGAAAATCCTGATATTGCTATTTTAGGTGCAGCATCTTTGGATATGAGTATTAATAATAATCGAACTTAAAACCTTTTACTATGAAGATGAAATACACTTTATTATCATTTTTACTGATAATACAAAGCTTTTATTTTATGGCTTATTCGCAAGGGAAAATAAATACAACGTTGTTGAGTGAGGGCTGGAAAGTTCAATCTTCTGCAAAAGTGGTAGAAGGTGGAAAGAGCTTGTCAGAAGGTGAAATCCCTACTTCAAGCTGGTATGATGCTACTGTTCCATCTACCATAATGGGAGTGCTGACGGCTAACGGACTTTATGGAAATCTTTTAGAAGGAACTAACTATCAGTATGCAGATAGAATTATATTTGATGATTCTTGGTGGTACACAACTACTTTTTCGATACCTGATTCTGATAAAGATAAAAATATAAAACTGTTGTTTGATGGGTTAAATTATCGTGCCAACATTTGGTTAAATGGTATCCAAATAGCATCTCAGGATAGTGCTTATGGTACATTTCGTACTTACGATTTTAATATCACACCCTATGTGAAAACTGAGAATGTGTTGGCAGTAGAGGTGTTTCGCGCTCAAGATGGTGAACCCAATATTGGATTTGTTGATTGGAATCCTCGCCCTTTAGACGAAAGTATGGGTATATTTCGTGAGGTAAAGATTGTTGCAATTGGCGACGTTGCAATGCAAAACACTTGGGTGTATACCGAAGTGAATACCAAAACACTCGATGAAGCAGATATTTTTATTGATGTTCAACTTGATAATCTGTCTGACAAACCCGTTGAGGGGTTGCTTAAAGGAAGCATTGAAAATATTTCGTTCTCTATACCGCTGTCACTGAATGCTAATGAAGTCAAGAATGTAAGGTTGTCCCCACAGGACGTTCCACAACTTCGTATCGAGCAACCCCGTTTGTGGTGGTGCAATACACTTGGAACTCCAGAACTTTATAATCTTGACTTAGCATTCGTGATTAATGATGAGGTGTCAGATCAAGAGGATGTTACTTTCGGTATACGGCAGATAGAAACTTACACTACTTCAGAAGGGCATAAGGGCATTATGTTGAATGGAAAGAAAGTACTTATAAAAAGTGCAGGATGGACTGATGATATATTTTTGCGTGATACGCCACAAAGCAATGAGCTGCAAGTGAATTATGTGAAAGATATGAACTTAAACTCAATCCGTTTTGAAAACATCTGGGGAACAAGTCAGAATATTTACGATTTGTGTGACCGATATGGATTGTTGGCACTGGTTGGATGGTCGTGTCAATGGGAGTGGGAGGCTTATATGAACATTCCTGATAATGAATTTGGTTGTATCTATTCTGAGCACAACATAAGCCTACTGGCACAATATTTTCACGATCAAGTGATTTGGTTAAGAAATCACCCCAGTGTGGTGGCTTGGATGGTAGGAAGTGATAAACTCCCTCATCCTGAATTAGAGAAGAAATACATTCAGCTTGCAACAGAATTGGACAATCGCCCATACATTGGTGCAGCAAAAACATTGGTGAGCGAGATAAGCGGACCAACAGGCACTAAGATGAATGGCCCTTACGAATATGTGGGTCCTAATTACTGGTATATCGACACTCTATACGGTGGAGCATTTGGATTTAATACAGAAACCAGTCCCGGACCGAGCATTCCTGTTTATGAATCCATAATACGCATTGTACCACAAGCCGAACTATGGCCTATGGGAAAATCGTGGGATTACCATTGTACCACTTCTACTACCGATATGAATACAATGAAAACGATGACAAAAATCATTGATGCGAAGTTGGGTGAAGCAAAAGACTTGGATACTTATCTGAAAAGTGCGCATTGGCTCAATTATGAAGCAACCAAAAGTATGTTTGAGGCTTTTCGCATAAATAAAAAAGAGGGAACAGGTATTGTGCAATGGATGCTCAATTCGGCTTGGCCATCTATGTATTGGCAGCTTTACGATTATTATAACATTCCCACTCCTGCTTATTATGGTGTGCGAAAGGGAAATGTTCCTTGTCAGCTGATTTACAATTACAAAGACCATTCTGTGTATGCAGTCAATGAATTGCTCGAGTCGCAGAATGATTTGAAAGCTTTGATACAGCTCTATACCATCGATTCTAAATTGATTTTTCAGAAAGAAATAACATTTTCGATAGAGGAAAATGATGCTGAAAAGCTTATAGAATTGAAAAGAGAAAAAGGGAATACTTTCTTGAAGTTGACTTTATACACCAAAACAGGAGGTGAAATAGCCGATAATTTCTATGTCCTTTCCGATACCGATGATACTTATCAATGGGAAAAAACCAATTGGGTGGGCACTCCTCTTGATTCTTACAGTGATTTCAAATCGCTAAGAGCTCTCGCTTCTGCTAATCTTAAAATAAAGCCTTTTGCATCTGATAATGCTGAATATTTGATGTTTGAGCTTGAAAATGCAGGACAGGAAATCATCTTTTTTGTGGAACTACTATTAAAGAATGAGCAAGGTGGAGTGATTTATCCAGTCTACTGGGAAGACAATTATTTTAGTTTGATGCCAAATGAGAAAAAAACAATTATTTGCAAGGTCAACCCACAACTGATAGATAAGAAGACAGCCTTTTTGCAAGTAAGAGGTTGGAATATAAAAGAAGAAAATGTGAATTTGGAGTAAATCAGGCTCGTCAGAATGAATTGATAAAAGAAATTATTTTTATTTTTGGGATAATTCTTTTAAAACCCATCTAAAAAACGATACTATGGCACGGCTTATCTTGTTGACAGATTTCTCGGAGGAATATGCAAAAATGCTTTTGAAAGGGATTGTTGAATATTCTAAAACGCATACTCCGTGGGTGTTGTGCAAGATGCCGTTGTCTTATCGTGAGGTGAATGGAATAGAAGGGGTGCTTAGCTGGGCATTGAACTGGAAAGCGGATGCCATCATTGGGCAGTTTTATCCCGAAGACAACGTGGCGATTTTTAATAAGTATGGCATTATTGCAATTGCTCAGGATTTTAAAAGGCGATTTCAGACTATTCCCAACATTACAGGCAATCATTATTTAGCTGGAGAAATGGGCGCCGATTATTTCATCAAGAAGGGATATAAGAACTTTGCATTCTATGGTTTTAAAGATATAGTATGGTCGGATGAACGATGTGAAGGATTCAAAGAGAAACTCAATAAGGAGAAAATCTTTAGGTATTACGAATATATAAATGAGTCATTTAAAACTTTGTGGTATTACGAACCCGATAATTTAATTGATTGGTTACAGCACCTACCCAAACCCGTAGCTCTTATGGCTTGCGATGACAACCAAGCTCATCATATCACCGAAATTTGCAATCAACACGGCGTTAAAATTCCAGAAGATATTGCTCTTTTGGGGGTAGATAATGATGAGGCTGTCTGTTCACTTGCTTCTCCCTCTATCTCTTCCATCCACCAATCGGTAGCGAGAGGTGGATATGAGGTAGCAGAGCTAATAGATGCTTATCTCGCTGATAAAACAGTGCCTTTGTGCGACATAGTGGTGGCTCCTACACACATTGTCACTCGACAATCTACCGATATTTTTGCTGCTGACGATCGGGACATTGTTGTATTACTCAAATATATCCACAGCCACATTGATGACAAGTTGTGTGTAAACGATTTGCAGAAACTTGTCCCCTTATCACGCAGGCTATTAGAAATTAAGTTCAAGCGAGTAACAGGAAGTTCAATCTATGCTTATATCTTTAAACTTCGTATTGAAAAATTTGCTTATATGCTACTCAATAGCTCTGATACCATTACTGAAATAGCTCTACGCATCGGGCTTACCGATAGCAAAAACATATCCAGGCAGTTTAAGCTAATTAAAGGTTGTACGCCTTCAGAGTATCGAACATTGAATGGTATTCTCTCTTAAAACTCACTTAAAACCAAGCGCAATTCATCTATTGTAATGTCGCTAATCTTACGCCATAATTCGTGGTTGTGGTGCATTAAAAGAAAAGTAGGCACACTTTCTACATTGTATGATTCTGCCAGCAATTTATTTTGTTCGATATTGACCTGAACATATTTCACTGTTTTTCGCTCATAAGTATGAAGTGCTTCTTCAATCCACTCGTAATGGGGACACCAATCTGCATAGAAAAAAATAAAAACCAAATAGTCAGTTTTAGCTAAGTCGGATAATTGATTTTCTGCATTCATTGTACTATCTATTTAAAAGTTTAATAAACAAGGAACAAGCAGGCAACTTAAAAGGTTTTATTAAGTACAGGTAAATTATAGGATAAAAAAAGAGGATACATTTATAATGTATCCTCTTGAGCGGTGCGTACGGGACTCGAACCCGTGACCCCATGCGTGACAGGCATGTATTCTAACCAACTGAACTAACGCACCAAATATTTTATATAACCTCTCTTGATTACGGCTGCAAAGGTAGATATTATTTTGATATATACAATAGTAAACACTAACTTTTTTGATGATATATTTAAGAATGTCACTTAGAACACTGTTGTGTGGGCATTCCTATATAAACAAATGGGTGAATGTGATAGAAAATATCACATTCACCCATTTGTTATAATGAAGTTCTTACAGATTATTTTTTCATTTTAGGCATCATCTTACCCATTTTGCTTCCAGTTACCATCTTCATCATTTTACGAGTTTGATCGAACTGTTTTAATAGGCGGTTTACCTCTTGAATAGTAGTACCACTACCTTTGGCGATGCGCTGGCGGCGTGAACCATTCAGTAATTCTGGATTAGATCGCTCGGCTGGGGTCATTGAGTGAATAATGGCTTCAATACTTTTGAAAGCATTATCGTCGATGTCAACATCTTTAATAGCCTTACCTACACCAGGAATCATCGATGCTAAATCTTTCAAATTACCCATTTTCTTGATTTGTGCAATTTGGCTCAAGAAGTCGTTAAAGTCAAATTGATTCTTTGCAATTTTCTTTTGCAAACGTTTTGCCTCTTCTTCATCGTATTGCTCTTGGGCGCGTTCTACAAGCGAAACGATGTCGCCCATACCAAGAATACGGTCGGCCATACGTGAAGGGTGGAATTGGTCGATGGCATCAAGTTTTTCGCCAGTACCTACAAACTTAATAGGCTTGTTTACAACCGAACGAATAGAAAGTGCAGCACCACCGCGGGTGTCACCGTCGAGTTTTGTCAATACCACACCGTTAAAGTCAAGTCGCTCATTAAACTCCTTCGCTGTGTTTACAGCGTCTTGACCAGTCATTGAATCGACTACAAACAATATTTCATTAGGGTTGATTGCATCTTTGATAGCTGCAATCTCGTTCATCATATCCTCATCAATAGCAAGGCGACCAGCCGTGTCGACTATAACCAAATCATAGCCTTTTGCTTTTGCTTCTTGAATTGCGTTTTTTGCAATTTCGACTGGATTTTTGCTATCGGGCTCCGAATACATAGGTACACCTATTTGTTCGGCAAGAACACGAAGCTGTTCGATTGCGGCGGGGCGATACACGTCGCAGGCAACCAATAGAGGACGACGACTCTTTTTGCTTTTTAGCATACGGGCTAATTTGCCTGAGAATGTTGTCTTACCCGAACCTTGCAATCCCGACATCAGGATTACTGCTGGTTTTCCGTCAAGGTTTACATCAACCGTTTCGCCACCCATTAGCTGGGTTAGTTCATCGTGAACGATTTTTACCATTAACTGACTGGGTTTTACTGCTGTGAGCACGTTTTGCCCCATTGCTTTCACCTTTACAGTATCAGTAAAGTTTTTGGCTACCTTGTAGTTCACATCGGCATCCAAAAGAGCCTTGCGAACATCTTTCAATGTTTCTGCAACATTGATTTCGGTGATTTTGCCTTCACCCTTCAGAATCTTAAACGATCTCTCTAATCTTTCGCTTAAATTATCGAACATATCTATTTATTTACTAATTACGGTTTTACAATCTCCCTTGCTTGGGCAAATTAGGTTGCAAATTTACGAAAAACTCCTATAACTTACACCTTTTTGTTTTGTCATTTTACATTTATATCGAAGATTATCAATTATCGAAAATATTTGATTCATAGTAAAATACAAACAGTACGTGTGATAATGAAAATGTGCTGACACAAAAAGCGTGCAATAGCCTCACTCACAGGCTTATTGCACGCTTTGGTAATTTATGTGTAGAGTATTTAGCTATTCATACTCATCAAAAACTCTTCGTTGTCTCTTGTTTTTTCTAAACGGTCTTTTACGAATGTCATCGCTTCAATCGGGTTCATATCTGCCAAGTATTTACGCAATATCCACATTCGGTCAAGAGTTGTTTTATCAAGCAACAAATCATCGCGACGCGTGCTCGAAGCTACAATGTTGACAGCAGGGAAGATACGTTTGTTAGACAAGTTGCGATCGAGTTGAAGTTCCATATTGCCCGTTCCTTTAAATTCTTCAAAGATAACTTCATCCATTTTAGAACCTGTATCAATCAGTGCCGTAGCAATGATGGTGAGCGAACCGCCATTCTCGATGTTACGAGCAGCTCCGAAGAAGCGTTTGGGTTTGTGCAGCGCATTGGCATCTACACCGCCCGATAAAACCTTGCCTGATGCAGGCGATACCGTGTTGTAAGCACGTGCCAAGCGTGTGATTGAATCCAAGAAAATCACCACATCGTGTCCACACTCCACCAATCGTTTGGCTTTTTCGAGTACGATACCTGCAATTTTCACGTGACGTTCTGCTGGTTCATCAAAAGTAGAAGCTATCACTTCGGCATTTACGCTACGAGCCATATCGGTCACCTCTTCAGGGCGTTCGTCAATGAGTAGCATTATCATATATACCTCAGGGTGATTGGCAGCGATGGCATTTGCTATCTCTTTCATTAAGATGGTTTTACCCGTTTTGGGTTGTGCCACAATAAGCGCACGTTGTCCTTTTCCGATAGGTGCAAAAAGGTCGACTACACGAGCAGACATAGAGTCGGAGTAACCACCTTTGCAAAGTCTGAATTTTTCTTCGGGAAACAGTGGAGTTAAGTGGTCGAATGGAACACGGTCGCGCACGAAAGCGGCATCACGTCCATTGATTTTGTACACTTTTACCAATGGAAAATATTTCTCGCCTTCTTTGGGAGGACGAATGACCCCTTCTACCACATCACCTGTTTTTAGCCCAAATAGTTTGATTTGCGATTGAGATACATAAATATCATCGGGCGAAGAGAGGTAATTGTAATCGGACGAACGCAAAAAACCATATCCATCTTGCATAATCTCCAATACACCTGTACCTGTAAGAATATCGTCGAACTCATAAGGTCTTTCGCGCTCTACCATTTTTCGTTCTTGTGGTTGAGGCTGATTGTATTCGGGTTGGTTTTGTGCAGGACGCTGTTGTGGCGGGCGTTGTTGTGGGGCAACAGGTGCGTTTTTAGGCGCATTGTTGTTATTATTGTTATTGTTGTTGGCCTGACGAGCAATGCGAGGACGCTGAGGCGCAGTTTGCTGCTCATTTTTTTGAACCACTGCTGGAACATTGGTTTCCGTTTTGGTCGATTCAAACTTACCAAGCAATTCGGTAGGAAGTTCAAACTTTTCGGAAGGAAGGTCTTCGATAGGAATGAAGTCGTCGGCTGGTGCTGCTTTTACAGGTTTAGCCTCCTCAGTAGCCAAAGCTTCGGGAGCGTTGACTACCGCTTTTTTTTCCTCAGTTGTGGGCTGTTGTTTCTTTTCTGGTTTGGCAGCAGGCTGGTTGTTTTCAACCTTTACAATCTCTTCTTGCTCAGGGGCTATTGGTTCTGCTTTGGGAGCAGGTTCTTTCTTCGTGCGCACTGGCTTCTTTTTGGGTGCATTGTTGGGAGCGGCCACTGTCGCTGTTTCTTTGGCTTCTGGCGCATCCGTTTTTGCTACCTCGGTTTTTACCTCCTCAGGCTTTTTATTATCTTTTTTGGCTGGTGCCTTTGGTTTTGGCGCAGCTTTCACATTTCCTTTTTCGGCAGTAGGGGCAGTAGCCGCTTTTTTTTCCTCTTTTTTGGGTGCTGCTTTCGGACGTTTTTTCTTATCTTCCTTGCGTTCTTCTTTTAGTTTGTCGGCAGCCACTTTGCGTGTAGCTCCCACAATAGCTTGTTCGTCAAGAATCTTATATACAAGCTCTTCTTTTTTGAATGACTCGGCTTTTTTAATACCAAGTTCTTGAGCGATAGCTTGAAGTTCCGGCAAACTTTTGTCGTTTAATTGGATTATATTATACATATATAATAATGATGAGTTATAAATATTCTAAGTCTGTAAGATTTTGCAACGCAGAAACACAATGCTGCCTTTAAACAAGGTGCCTGTTATTTCATTCGATACATTATAGCTTTATATTATTTGGGATGTTTGTTGAACAGAGAACCTCATTCTCTCCTTTTAAAGGTGGGGAGTCGAATGTTTCAACGGCACAAAGATAGTAAATAAATAATAGGTTGTATTCTTTTTATCACTATTTCTATCGGTTTATCTCTTGATATTTATAATGATAGGCTCTTTGTGGGCGCAGAATCTAAGGTTGTCGGCAACATTATGGTATAAAAACATCAAATGCTTTGTTTTTGTTCATAGCAAATACAGATGCGCACTACAAACGTTTGAGTTTTAAACTGTGAACAGTTGATGTGTTAATTGTTAATTACCCACGCACCAACTGTTTATAGTTGTTCCTCGTTGTTTTGCTTCATACGTATCTCTATTATTCGCTGCGTGTTAGTGTCTATTCTAAAACGATTGTCTGTGCGTTCTCCCACCACCCAAACAATTTCTTCATCCGAACATAGCAACCATTGATTCTCTTTTTTGCTGATTGAGAACTTGCGGTCGGTCATATAGTCGCTCACCAATTTCTGTCCTTTCATTCCAAAAGGGAAAAAGCGGTCGCCTTGTTGCCATTTGCGCAGCTTAAACTCTCCTTTCAGCTTATCGGCATCCAAACAAGCCACTGTTCTATCACGTGAAATTTGATAATCGGGTTTGTTTTCCACCTCTTTATATATTAGCACAAATGGAGGATTGCTGTTTTGAGTTGCTTTGGTGATAATCAGTCGTCTTCTGTCTTTGACTGCTTGCCAATCGTTTTTTCCGTAAAACACCTTGCCCGATTGTCCGTCGATGGATGTAATGATGTCATTTATCTGCGAAGAGTTGAATCCGAGTGGATAAAGAATTTCGTGAAGAACACTCTCTGGCGAAAGCTCTTGCTTCAAGGCATCCAAATCTACCGACTGCTGCTGAAGCACTCTTGTTTTGCTTTGTTCGATGCCGTGTTGGTAGATTTTCAATGCACTGTTTACATACCGCCCTGTGGTAGCAATGCTTTCGTGTACCGACGGATTCAACTCAGCCATAAGTGGAAGAATGTTGAGCCTGATTTTATTGCGCGTGTATTCGTCTTGCAGATTGGTGCTGTCCGTCACGTATGGCTGACGAATGTTGTGTAAATAGTCGATAATCTGTTTTCGGCTGATGGTCAAAAGCGGACGAACCACATATCCGTTTTTACTCTGTATGCCCGTAAGCCCGTTCAGTCCTGTGCCACGAATCAAGTTGAGCAATATCGTTTCTACACTGTCATCTTGATGATGAGCCACAGCGATGCACGTGCATCCCGTTTGCTTTCTCAACTCTTCAAACCATTGATACCTCAATTCGCGCGCAGCCATTTCAATAGATACTTTGTGAGATGCAGCATACATCTGAGTATCAAACTGAGCTACGTGCAACGGTGTGTTTAGTTCGATGCACAGATTGCGAACAAACTGCTCATCTCTATCCGATTCGTTGCCACGCAAGTGAAAATTGCAATGAGCCGCTTGGCACTGATAGCCCAGTTGGAGTAGCAAGCGCAGTAGAGCCACAGAATCGGCACCACCGCTTAGAGCAACCAAAGGCCGGTCGGTAGCATTGAGCAGATTTTCGCTCGCAATGAAAGATGAGATGAGATGATGTATCATAATGCTGCAAATATAATTATAAAATTGTCGCAACAGCTTGTGTCTAACGCTCAATTTGAAGTGGTCTGTTCATTCGTTTTGGTAAGTATGCTTTCTCTGTTTGGTAGATAGGCCTTCTCAGGTCGGTAGATAGGCCTACCTACCAACCTGAGAAGGCCTTGCCAGCAGACGGAGAAAGGCGATGTACGAATGTGGTTTTTAGAATGTTGATAATAAGTGTTTTATGTGTAGTTTCTGGAAAATGTATGTTGGAGGTTGAAATAGGTAGATGAAATCGTCTCAATAGAAGCTATCTAATTTAAAAACATTCTAAATAACTTGTACTCTTCACTCTCTTTAATTATCTTTGCAGTCGGAAAAATAAGAGGTGAAATATGCGTTTGTCTGAACTAAAAACGGGAGAAAAAGGGGTAATTGTTAAAGTATTAGGTCACGGCGGTTTTCGCAAGCGCATCGTAGAGATGGGCTTTATAAAAGGGAAAACCGTAGAGGTGATTTTGAATGCTCCTTTGAAAGACCCTATTAAATACAAGGTACTGGGTTATGAAATATCGTTGCGCCGACAAGAAGCACAAATGATAGAAGTAATAAGCGAAGAGGAGGCAGCTTTGCAATTGCCTGTCGACGAGCAGCACAGCACCGAAGTGCTATCTCAAGTTCAAGAAGAAGACCTTAAAAAGGTGGCCTTGGGCAAACGCCGCACCATCAACGTGGCCTTGGTTGGAAATCCCAACTGTGGCAAGACAACTCTATTCAATATCGCGTCGGGTGCGCACGAGCACGTGGGCAATTACAGTGGTGTGACGGTGGATGCCAAAGAGGGCTTTTTTGAGTTTGAGGGCTACCAATTCAAATTGGTCGATCTTCCCGGAACCTATTCTTTATCGGCCTACACTCCCGAAGAGATTTATGTGCGTAGGCACATTATCGACGAAACCCCCGACATTATAATCAATGTAGTAGACGCTTCAAACTTGGAGCGAAACTTATACCTCACCACGCAGCTGATTGATATGAATGTGCGTATGGTGATAGCTCTCAATATGTTTGACGAGCTGGAACAAAGCGGGAACACCTTAGACTACCGATTGCTGAGCAAACTGTTTGGTGTGCCAATGGTGCCTACCGTGAGCCGCAAGGGTATTGGCATCAATCACCTTTTTCACATCGTAATCAATCTATACGAAGGTGCCGACTTTATCGACGAAAGGGGAAACATAAACCCCGAAGTAGCAAAAGAACTCCAAGACTGGCATCACCAACACGTGAATGAACAAGAACACGAATCTCACTTGGAGGATTATGTAGATACATCCAGTACCTCCGACAAGCGTGTTTATCGACACATTCACATCAATCACGGCCCCGATTTAGAACGAGCCATCGACGAGGTGAAAGATGAGATCTGTAAAAACGAATCGATTCGGCATAAATATTCCACTCGTTTTCTGGCTATCAAACTGCTTGAAAATGATAAGGATTTTGAAAAAATGATTTGCTCGCTGCCCAATGGCGAGGATATAATGCGGGTGCGCAACAAAGCTGCCAAAAGGATACAAACCACAATGAGCGAAGATAGCGAATCGGCAATTACCGATGCTAAATATGGTTTTATCAGCGGTGCGCTCAAAGAAACCTTTACCGACAATCACCAAGAAAAGAAGATGCTGACCAAAGTGCTCGATTCCATTGTGACACATCGCATCTGGGGCTACCCCATCTTTTTCTTGTTTATGTATATTATGTTCGAGGGAACATTCGTGTTGGGTGAATATCCAATGATGGGTATTGAGTGGCTGGTAGACTCACTTGCAGGTCTGCTGACAGAACATATGAGTGATGGCCCACTGAAAGATATGCTGATAGATGGAATTATTGGCGGTGTGGGAGGAGTGATTGTATTCTTGCCCAACATATTAATTCTTTACTTCTTTATCTCTTTGATGGAAGATTCGGGATATATGGCTCGTGCCGCTTTTATAATGGATAAGATAATGCACAAAATGGGGCTTCACGGCAAGTCATTCATACCACTCATTATGGGGTTTGGCTGCAATGTGCCTGCTATTATGGCATCGCGAACCATCGAAAATCGTAAAAGTCGCCTTATCACAATGTTGGTCAATCCTTTGATGTCGTGTAGCGCACGTTTGCCCATTTATTTATTATTGGTTGGTGTATTCTTTCCTCGACACGAGGGAATCGTGATTTTATCATTATATGCCATAGGCATTGTGCTTGCAGTCTTGATAGCCCGCCTGTTCAGCCGCTTTTTAGTGAAAGGCGATGACACCCCATTTGTAATGGAGTTACCTCCATATCGCATGCCTACTGCTCGCTCTATATTTCGCCATACGTGGGAAAAAGGAGTGCAGTATCTCAAAAAAATGGGTGGTATTATTATGGTGGCTTCAATCGTAGTATGGTTCTTGGGCTATTACCCCAATCACGCCGACTATGACACAGTGGCCGAGCAACAAGAAAACTCATATATCGGCAAAATAGGCAAGACGATAGAACCCGTTGTAGAACCGCTGGGTTTCGATTGGAAGTTGGGTGTAGGTCTATTGTCGGGTGTAGGTGCAAAAGAGATTGTGGTCAGCACTCTTGGTGTGCTCTATGTAGACGACCCCGAAGTAGATGCAGCAAGCCTTGCAGAGCGAATCCCCATAACTCCACTAATAGCCTTCTGCTATATGCTTTTTGTTCTGATTTATTTTCCTTGCATAGCCACCCTTGTAGCCATCAAGCAAGAGTCGGGTAGCTGGAAATGGGCACTCTTTGCGGCAGCATACACCACGGTGTTAGCTTGGATTCTCACGTGTGCCGTCTATCAAATAGGGAGATTATTCGTATGATAAACAATTGGCAAGAGTGGGCAGTAATGATAATACTTATCATCTGCCTCGGCATTATTGCTTATAAAACATATCTGTTTTTCCGTAGTGCCACGAAAAATGAAAATCCCTGCGCTGGATGTGTAAGTAGTTGTGAATTAAAACGTCAGCTCGGCACAAAGGGTGAAGACTGTAACAAATCAATAAAACGCAAACATAAAAAATGCCGTGAATAGTTTGGTAGTTTCAAAATAAGTGCTACCTTTGCAATCGCAAAAGAGAAATGACTGGTTCCTTGGATGAGTGGCTTAGTCAGTGGTCTGCAAAACCATGTACGGCGGTTCGAATCCGCCAGGAACCTCAAAGAAAGCTCCGAAACGACTGATAATAAACAGTTTCGGAGCTTCTTTATTTTTAGGGGGCGCAAATAGGGGCGCAAAAGATGATTTTAGAATGGCAAATCGTCATTAAGTAGATTATTCTTAGTTTCGGTTTCCTCTGTTTTGATAAAATTGTCATCCCAATCAGCCTGCTTGATATATTTTAGTTTTCCTTCTTCAAAAAGACTCTCTTCGATAAAGATTCTTTTAACGACTTTACTATTGGGACGATTAAAAGTTCGTTCCCAATATGAATCAGGAAATCCTTCAACTAATCTATATCCTCTGGCATTGAGAAGGGCTTCAAGGTCAACAATGCCTTCTATGTATATATTATAATCAACACCCAACACCTGCTTAATCCTATTGACAATTGGGTGACTAACTCTAATAATGCGATTCATTTCCTCATCTTTACCTTGGGATTCTTCTTTTAGGTAATCCACCATTTCTCGCAAAGTTTTTGCAGTGCTTTCAATATCTTTAATAACGAGAGTTTCTTTTACTCTCTTGCTTTCTAACATAAATTGCTTGAATAAACCTGCAAATTGTTCCTTCAAATAACCTGTAATATCTTCAGCAGTTTCAAATCCTTTGATATTATTATTGTGCGGTAAGGCTTTTATTTCCTCGATAAACTTATAAATATTTACATTATCAACATACTTATAGACAACATCCTTATTATTCTTATTTAGAATATATGTTTCATATTCGGTAAATACATTTTTATCAATGAAGATAAAAACTTGTTTATCCTCTTTTAACGCAGTCTTTACCTCAAGTTGAGAGACTGAATATTCTTGCTCTTTTTCTTTAGAAATCCCAGAACTTCCATACCGACTCCCAATAATTGAAACAAGAATATCTATATTGGATATTTCTTTATAACAATAATTTTGAAGAGCTTCCTCTTTTCCATAAGGAATGTCACCTTCTTCATTTCTCACAGGTTCGTAGCCTAAATTTTCTAAAAACTTGTCAAGTTCCACCCTGATTTGTCGTAAGTCATAAAAGGTAGAGCTTATAAAAATTCTTGGTTTCGCCATATTTTACAGATTTATTATCGCAAAAGTAATGATATTTATGGAGTTATCCATTTTATATCTCGCAATATTAATATAAATACCAGATAGGGTTAGCCTGTCCGTGTCTTTTAATTGGAAGTTTCTTATGCAGGTACATTTTGCAAACTTCTTCATCAAAAATTTCTCTCCCTTCAAAATAATATCGAACTCTACTTTTCCCTTTGAAATATTCTGCATTTTCTTTGCTTTCTACTCTTTGCCATCCGCTTTCATCAACTTTGAATATCGCTCGGATAATTCCTCTATATTCTGCAACAACATAATCCGCTTGATTTGCCTGATTGGGGTTTAGCACCCAACTTTTTCTTGTAATTTCGTAAATATCGGCTGAAGAGTGATAAGTGCCGTTAATATTTATACAAAGGAGCTTATGATACTTATTTTCAACATCTAAAGGCTGACAATTATACAATAGTTCTATTTCTTCAACCGTTTTCAAACCTTTATCCCATTGATTATGTCCTGATACAATATTGGTTATATTAGCGACAAAACTAAAATCTTTGAAGGTAAGAAAGTCAATGAATGCAGATTCTACAAGATAGGCTTCGCTTTCTGTCATACCGTGCCGCAGAATATAATATTTAACGTTCTGTCCTCCGTTAATAATTTTTCTGATAATATCAAGTTTGTCGCTTTCAAGCCAATCCAAAGAGGTAGCCTTAGCGTGTTCAAACACTCTATTCCCTTTTCCCTTACCAATGTAAAAAATCTTGTTATCCAAAGGGCTGATTAAGAGATAAACATAATATCCTAAAACCTCTTGAGTTAATTGAGAAAAATATTCCATTCTTATATTCTATTTAAACCATTCGTTTTTATGCTTTATTTTTGATTTACAACGTTTTTATACCGACCGAATAAGTCCACGGGCAAGAAAATCGAAATTTCGGCACGAAAACGATTCGGGCGAAAAAAATTGCCCCAAATATACTTCGTAAACCTCTCTTCTAAGGCTTCGTTTCACTCAGCCTTAGAAATACGCCCAACCTCCAATAAATTAGATACCCTATAAAGCCAGCTTCACATTTCGGCACTCCTACTATCGTTTACCAATATAAAAGCTCAACGAAGGGCAAACAATATAGATCGGAAGAGCACACGTCTGAACTCCAGTCACGAGATTCCATC